>JALWHQ010000266.1 GCA_026983525.1 Anaerolineae bacterium
CGCCGCATGCGGCTTTCGTCATCGACAACGAGAATCAAAGGTTTTCGGGGCATGGTCGGGTCTCCTCAGGGGATGGTGGGAATCCAAGGCGTGATGCGTGAACGTGATGCGTGATGCGTGATGCGTGATGCGTAGTGCGTCGTGTGTCATTTTCACTTTTCACTTTGCACTCTTCACTCATTTTCATATGGGTTCTACGTCGTGGGGCTTGCTCTCGAAAAGGCCCGCGGGCGTGATCTGGATGAACTCCGCGTTATCCCACAGTTCCTCGATGGTGAAGGCTCCGCCGTAACTCAGGCCGGAACGCAGGCCCCCCACCAGTTGGGCCAACACTTCGGACACATGCCCGCGATAGGGGACGACCGCCTCCACACCCTCCGGCACCACCTTCTCCCAATCGATTTCCTCGCCGGTCTCCCGAACCTCATCGGCCACTTCCTGGCGGTCGATGTTCGCGGTGAGGCTCGCCATTCCCCGCACAATCTTGTAGCGCCGACCGTTGCGGATGACCACGCGACCGGGGCTTTCCGTTGTGCCCGCGAGCAGGCTGCCCACCATGACGCTGGACGCGCCCGCGGCCAGCGCCTTCACCAGGTCGCCCGAATTGCGAATGCCTCCATCGGCAATGATGGGGATGCCCGCCTCGCGCGCGACGCGCGCACACTCCTGAATGGCCGTGACCTGGGGGACCCCAAAGCCGGTCACAATGCGGGTGACGCAAATCGAGCCGGGGCCAATGCCCACCTTCACCGCGTCCGCGCCCGCCTCGATGAGGTCGGCCGTGCCTTCGGCAGTAGCCACGTTCCCCGCGATGATCTCGACGTCAACCCCGAAGTGGCGGCGCAATTCTTTGACCGCGTTGATGCAGTTGTCCGAGTGGCCGTGCGCGATGTCCACAACCAGGACGTCCGCGCCCGCGTCAAGGAGAGCCTCTGCCCGGCGCATGAAGCCGGGGCGGACGCCGATGGCTGCCCCCACGCGCAGCCGCCCTTTCTCGTCCTTGGTGGCCAGGGGGAACTTCTCCATGTTCACGATGTCTCGGGCCGTAATGAGCCCGACCACCCGGTCTTGTTCGTCCACGAGGGGCAGTTTCTCGATGCGGTGCTGCCAGAGGATGCGCTTGGCCTCCTCCATGGTCGTGCCCGGCGGCGCGGTGACCACCTTGGGGCGCGGGGTCATGACATCGGCAACGGTCAGGTTGTCATCCTCAAGGAACAGCAGGTCGCGGGTGGTGATGATGCCCAGGAGGTGCTGGGCGTCGTCGACCACGAGAATGCCCCCCGTGTCGTACTCTTCCATAAAGCGGCGGACATCCGCGATGATCATGGTGGGGGGAACGGTGTAGGGATGGTCGACGACGTAGTTTTCCGCACGTTTGACGCGTGCCACCTCAGCGGCCTGGCGCTCAATGGGCATGAACCGGTGGATGATGCCGATGCCACCGGCCCGGGCCATGGCAATGGCCATCTTGCTCTCGGTCACCGTGTCCATGTTGGCACTGACGATGGGGATGTTCAGCCGGATGTGGCGTGTGAGCCAAGTCGCCGTGTTGACCAGGCTACGCGACACCACTGCAGAGCGCTTTGGAACCAGCAGCACATCGTCGAATGTCAATCCCTGCCGCATCGTAACTCCCTCTCCTCTACCCCGATTCGACCAACTGACTCATCACTTCCCGCCAGCGGGACGGGCGCACCAGGCGCGTGTCCTTTGCCAGGGCAGCCAGCGCAGCCAGTTGTTCCTCCTTCCCCAGCACAATCAGCACGTCGCCACTCTGCAAGCGCAATTGGGGCGACCAATCCACCAGGCGGTGTTCCGCCGGTCGGATGATGGCCAGCACGTTCGCGCCGGTGCGCTTGCGAATCTCGGCTTCCTCCAGCGTCTTGCCCACAAGGGGAGAGTCCGGATGGATGACGATTTCTTCCAGCCAGAGTTCCAGGTCCTTGGAGCGGAGGGCCGTATCCAGAAAGTGCACGACGTTAGGACGCAGGAGCAGGCTGACCAAACGATGGCCGGCCATCACATAGGGAGAGACCACACGGTCTGCGCCGGCCTTCAGCAGTTTACTTTCCGTGCTTTCCGTTGCCGCGCGCGCCACGATCATCAGGTTCGGATTGAGTGAGCGGGCGCTCAGCACCACGAACACGTTGTCCGCGTCCGTATCCAGGACGGCCACAAGCCCACGCGCGCGCTCGATTCCCACTTCGATGAGCGTTTCGTCCTCCGTGGCATCGCCGATCACGTAGGGAATGTTGTGACGGTCGCAGTGGTCGGCCACCGCAGGATCTTTGTCGACGACGACGAGCGGCAACCCCTGGCCGTGCAGTTCCAGGGCAACTTGCTCGCCCACCCGACCAAATCCACAGACGATATAATGGTCCCTTAGTTCTGATAATCGTTGCAACATGCGTCTCTGGCGCAGCACCCCCGTAAATTCCCCGGCCACGATGTACTCGGCCAGGGTGCTGAAAAGATACGCCCCTGTTCCCACACCCACAATGATAACACCGATGGTGAAAAGTCGTCCAACAGGGGAGAGGGGCTTCACCTCACCAAAGCCAACCGTGGAGAGGGTAATAGCCGTCATATATACGGCTTCGAGGGGGGAGTAGCCTTCAAGGACCATGTATCCTAATGAACTGACGATAAAAAGTAAAACAGCCACGGCAATAATACGTCGCAACCGATACGTAAGAATGGCGCGCATCTGATTCATTGTTCACTCATCTAAGGAACGTTCCAGGACCGGTATGACGCGACCAAAGCGGCGGAATTGGAGCCGTTCGTATAATTTGATCGCCCGAGCATTGCTCTGCTGGGTATTCAGGCTAAGTCGCGTCGCGCCCATCTGCTGGAGGTAGTGCATGGCCTCGAGGAGCAACTGCTTGCCCACACCCCGGTCCTGCCACCGAGGGTGCACAGCCAGCCGCACGATGTGTCCAAATTCTCCCTGGATGTCCACACACCCGTATCCAACCATTTCGCCATCCATCTGAGCAATGGTAATGCGAGAACCCGTTGTCAACAGGTGTACCAAGTCTCGGCGGGTGAAATGCCACTGAGGGGGGAAGGTGATGGCGTCCAGTCTTTCCACGGCCACGATCTCATTCGGTTGGATGAGACGCAGGTGGGCGGGGCCGTCCGGAACTGGGGGAATGTGATGTACGTGCCGGAGAAAGGTGACTACCCGGTCGACGACGCGGAAACCCACGCTCTCCAGCGGGGCGTGAAGCCAGGCTTCTGTGAGCACACAGTCCACTTTGTGGATGTTCTGGGTGGTGAGGGAACGCGCGGCCGCGTTGAAGAGCAAGCGCACACCGGTCATAGCTTGCCAGCCGTCGATGAGCCCTACCCCACGCACGCGCGCCCAGCCCGGAGCCGGTGAAGAGAGCACCAACACCCCCCAGAGCAATGGGCCCGTGCGGGCAATGACGGTATGGCCGTGACGTACCAAGTGAGGGAGATCTTCCTCGCCAAAGGTCACAAACCGCCTGCGGACGTGACGAAACAACTGCAAGATGTCGCCAACATCTGATTCGCGTGCTTCCCGAACGGCTAACTGGGCTTGGGTCATGATCTCGATAACGAGTGAAAAGTGAAGAAAGTGAAAAAGGAAGAGTAAAAATGGGATGGGGTTCCACCCTCAGTGCAAGCCGCCCCTACAGGGCAAACTACAGAATTCCGCTATGCGGTGCCATCCCCCCTTCAAACATTGGTCAATGCCTTATCCAGCCGGGGATACAAGGCCCAAGCTACCGCCAGCCCGCTTACCCCCCCCGTAAATACCCGCAAAGCCCACGTGCTCTCGCGAATTCCCACCAATTGGGTCCCCCCATCTATCGCCAACGGAATCAACAACAGTAAGAATACCTTCCACGGCAACGGAGAAAGGCGTTTTCGTAGGAGTCCATAGAGCATTCCGCCCACAAGTAGGGCCCCGTAGAGAGCCAGATCCCGTTGGCAAAACGCCATCTTGTAACCCAA
Organism: Anaerolineae bacterium; assembly: GCA_026983525.1. Taxonomy (GTDB): domain Bacteria; phylum Chloroflexota; class Anaerolineae; order JAADDB01; family JAADDB01; genus S141-23. The sequence continues at coordinate 3,985 of JALWHQ010000266.1, forward strand.
CACTTCGTTCCCGATAAACAAACGGCGCGCCCACAAGGCGTCCAATGTCCTTCCCTCCGGCAAACCATACGCGACGAGGTCCGACAATGCATACACAGGATGGGTTCCGAACAGGAAAAAAGAGCGCTCCGGCAATTGGTGGCAGAAAGGTATATAAGCAAAGTAGATCACCCGCCCCAGATCTTCCCACCCCAATGCCATGAACACAGGAGCCATCACCGGCAAACTCACATAAATAACGAGGGCGGTGTTAACCAGCGCAAGCCAATGGCGGGCCGCACCGTTAACGACACACTCGGTCCACGCGACAATACGCCCTACCCAGGGCGATACGTGTGTTTCTCCTTCCATGACGATGCCCCCAAAATTAACCCCAGCCCCTTTTGCAAAGACTCCTCTGTTAGCATTCCTGTCCAACGCAAAGCCACAATGCCTTGTGTATCAACAAAGAAGGAAGTAGGTAACCCTCGCACCCAATATGCTTGCCCTACCGTCCCTTGGGTATCCAGAACTATAGGCATGTGGAGCCCCATAGCCTGACGGAAGGTTTCCACCTGTTCGCGAGCATCCATTTGATTTATGGCCAACACTATCAGACCATCGTCCTTGTAGTCCAGGTACGCGGCATCCAACGCCGGCATTTCTGCCCGACAGGGTGGGCACCAGGTTGCCCAAAAATTGAGGACAAGGGGATGGCCGTGCAGGTTGCTCAATCGATATTCGGTGCCGTCATCGGCCACGAACACAAAGTCCGGAGCCTGTACACCACGTGCCGGCACCTCCTTTACTCGCTGAACACTGCGCGGTTCAACGAGGTAAATCACATCCAGTTGGTCCACCGAACCAGGAGATGCCGTAGCCACATTTTGGGCACGCCCACATCCCGATAATACTATACCAACGATCACGAAAAGCACAACAAACATCCGACCTCGCATCGCTCTTACTCCCTAACGCTCAAAGGTACAATGCCGCTACAGAACATCAGCGGAATAGCAACCGAGACCAGCATATCCTCAGTACATCCCTATCTCTTTCTGCATTATCTTCCTGAGCCAGCATGCTGGTGCGCTTCTATTCGTTTTCTGTACTTTTCGAGCACCCTCGATAAGGCGCTTTCCAAGTCTACCTCTGTCAGATTGGCAACACAGATCAAGGCAAAGAGAACATCCCCAAGTTCGTCTTCCCAATTCTCTGGGGGCTGGAATTCCTCACATCCATAGTTAGTGGCTTTCAAGACCTCCTTAGATAACTCTCCTACCTCAGAAACCAAATCGAGCACACGGTAAACAACGTCAGTATGGAGCCCATGTGATGTCACGAATTCGGCCACGCGCTTCTGCGTTACAGTGTTCATTTTCCTTCTTGTTCACGCTTTTCCCACCAACATCAAGGTCGGATAGCAGGAAATCCCCAAGAGTGCATCCTCAACCGTCCCCACCCGTAGATGTTATCACGAAGGAGATGCAACCGCTTCCACACTCCCTACAGCCGTTCCACTCAAGTATCCTAAATAGGAAGGCACGAGGGGTAACACACAGGGCGAGAGGAAGGACGCCAACCCGGCAATAAAAGCAAAGATGAGGGGAATATTGTTTCCTGTTACCTGCTCCGACAGTGATCCCTCCACGTCCACGATAAAGCCCAACTGGGCCAGACTGCGCAACGTATCGGTAAAAATCAACATCCCCACAAGAATAAGCAACATCCCACTGATGATGCTCACCCAACGCAAGTGGCGCTTTATCCGAGGGAGAAAGGCCGTAGCCCAACTGAAAAGGGCTCCCGTCAACAGGAACGGAATACCGAGTCCTGCGGAATACACGGCCAACAGAACTGCTCCCTGGGTAGCAGACTCACGAATTCCGGCCAGCAGCAAGATGGCAGAGAGAATTGGCCCCACACACGGTGTCCAGCCTGCTGCAAAGACCGCACCGACCACGAAGGATGTCCAGTAATTACGGCTGGCGGTAGGGCTTATCTGAATGCGGAATTCCTTTTCGAAGATTTCTGTGCGGCTACCATAAAGCACAATGAAGGCAATCAGGCCGCTTTCGACAATGCGCACAGGTAAAATTGAGAGGCTCGTAATTAAATTCAATACGGCTACCAGTAGAGCGAGCGCAATGTGCACGGGAAAGGTCCAGGGACCACCAGCCAAGGCCGCCACGCCGAACATGATCGCGTCTATGTATCGGAAGTTAGGCAATTGGGTTACATCCAACAAGTAGGTCAGTCCCCCCACCATCAGGCCCATCAGCACCCAGCCCAACGGTTTTAACCGGAGAGCAGCAATCCGAAGCCCAAAGACTACCAGCATAATGCCCCCCACTCGGACTAACAGTGGGGTTACGTCATAGAGCACATATCCTATAAAGCCTACAGAGGCTCCCAATACAGTGAAGATGAGTGTAAATCCCAGGACGAAAGCAACTGCGTGCGAAAATGTACGCCGAGAGACTGCGTTCATTGGAACGATCCTCCTCGTTACAGGCGCAATCCATCACGGACAAAATGAAACAGATGCGTGCTAAATTGCAACGCACGCACCTGTCTTACCTGTGGAGTGGCAGACCACACTCGCGTCTCTTACATTTCGGATGTTCTATTGCCCACGAACGTTACACACCCTGTATAGTACATCCCTATCCCGGAGACACCGCGCTATTGAACGTCCTCTCTCACCAACTCCTCCAGAGCCCGAATTTCCTGCTCCAACTCGCGGGCGCGACGTCCCAGATAAATGAGATACCCAAAGGCCAACAGCCAAATGGCTACCATTGCTGCGAAGAGGAAAATCATGGCCGACCTCCCTTAACAGGTTCTGCCTCAGCACTGTGGCTGAGTTTTAGGAGGATTTGCTCCCTCAGAGCCGTGACACGTTCTTCCAAATGAGCATACCGCATACGCAGCACAATATAGGTCACGAAGACGATGGTGAAGGTGATCATGGAGAACATAAATGCCTGACGGATCGTTGGCCCCAGGGTGAAGGCCCCTTGCGCTTCGGGGTTACTTCCACCGAAGACGGTGGGGTGAATGGTGCGCCACCAGCGAATGGACATGAAGGTGATGGGCACACTGATGTAAGCGAAGGTGCCATACACCGCAGCAAAGCGCGCCCGTCGGTTAGGATCTTCGACCGCGTTGCGCAGCATGAGATAGGCGATGTACAGAAGTACGGTAATGGTTGCGGTCGTCAGGCGGGGATCCCACGTCCACCAGGTGTTCCACGTCGGACGAGCCCACAAGGATCCCGAAACGATGACGCCAACCCCAAACACCACACCGATTTCGGCTGCAGAGCGGGCCAACATGTCCCAAAAGCGGCGTCGCGTGATGAGGTACACGACGCTGCTAAGGAAATTCAACGTCAGCCCCAAACCGGCCATTACATTCATGCCCATGTGGTAATAGAAGATGTGTTGAGCCTTGCGCGTGACTTCCGTTTGTAGGTTGACAGGGTCAGGGGCACGGATGAGGCCCATGTACAAATTGATGACCATCATCACGGCAGCGAACAGGGCTAATCCCTCGAACCATGTCCACCGGTTTCTGTCCATGATGCCTCCTTGCCAAAGTGTTGAGCACACATGTCATTCTTCGACCACGTAGTCGAACGTCATAAAGGCAACGGCCAGAAAAATCACGTCAAACACGACCAGAAGTTTCAACCAATTCGTCACGTCGGAAAGGGACGCGCCGTCGAGCACGTTGGCCGCTCCCTTCACCGCGGCAATAAGCACGGGCACCATGACAGGGAGGAGCAGCACGGGGAGCATCACTTCCCGGGCGCGGGTGTTCACTGCCATAGCCGCGAACACAGTTCCCACAATAGCGAAGCCCAATGTCCCCAGGAACACGAAAAGCAGCACCACCGGGTGGAACACGTTGACATTGAAAAGAACGACCATCACGGGAAGCAACACGACTTCCACGGCCAGCATGAACACCAGGTTGCCCATCATCTTACCAAAATAAAGGGCGCTCCGGTCCACCGGCGCAAGCAAGATGCCTTCCAAACTGCCCCGATCTTGCTCCAACACGAAAGAACGGTTCAGGCCAAGGATACTGGCGAAGGCTATGGCCACCCAAAGAACCCCCGGCAATACTTGACGTACATTCTCCACTCGCAACTCAAACGCAAAGTTGAAGATAAGCACGGCCAAAAGTGCGAACAACAACATCCCGGTGATGATGTCCTTGGTACGGAATTCCGCGCGCACGTCCTTCCAGAAAATGGCCCACGCTGCTTGCACGAAAACTTTCATGCGCCCCCCTGTGTGACCGCATCGGCGTAGAGTTCGGCAAGGGTGCTGGATGTGAGGGTGTGGGCCGGCTCGTCGGCCACGATGCGCCCGCCCGCAAGGACAACCACCCGGTCGGCGAAGTCTACGCCGCGTGCCAGGTTGTGGGTGGTGAGGAGAATGGTGCGTCCGGCTCCGGCCACCTCGCGCAGCAAGTGGGCCAACATTGCCGCTGCCTGGGGATCCAGCCCCGTATCCGGTTCATCCAGCAATAACACGGGAGGATTGTGCAGCAGGGCACGGGCGATGGTCAGGCGCTGCACCATACCCCGGCTGAAGGTGCGCACCAGGTCGTCGGTCCGGCGGGATAGACCGACCACGGCCAACATCTCATCGATACGCTCGTCAGGATTTTCCATCCCGTAGAGGCGAGCGTAAAAACGCAAGTTCTCGCGCGCGGAGAGATCGGGATAAAGCAAGGGTTGGTGGCTTACGTAGCCCAGTAGATGGCGTACTTCCTCAGGATGATGTATCGAGTCATGTCCTCCTACGAACACCTGACCCGCACTGGGCTTGAGCAAGGTGGCGAGGATGCGTAACAGCGTCGTCTTGCCCGCGCCGTTAGGGCCCAGGAGCACAACCGTCTGTCCGGCAGGCACATCAAAGGAGACGCCTCGCAGAACAACGGTGTACCCGAAGCGCTTCACCAACCCCCGAACTTGAATCATTCCTCCTCTCCCAGTGCCATAGTCAAGTGCACAGCCTCAGCCATGAGAAGGTCTCGTTCCTCTCTATACTCATGTTCCTTGATCTTCCCCTGCCGGTAACGCACATCCAGCGCGGCAATTTCCTGTAATAACGCATCCCGACGCTGACGCAAGGCCTCTTTACTGTCCCCTGTGGTGCGTCGCTTTGAAAAATAGAACAACCCGCCGAGCAAGGCCAGTCCCAATACAACACTCAGTCCAACACCTATAAGTCGGACAGCAGAGGGTGTAGCCGTGTGAGGAGAAGTTCCCGAAGCTAAATTGGGGATATTCGAGAACTTGAAGGTTATCTTCTCCCCTGCGGGCAGGTTGCTGGCAATGTAGGAACGAAAGGAAACGCCACTTACTTCTTGAGGAGTTCCCATGATCATGTTGGATGGCGCCTCTATGTGCTCTCCTCGGTCGGCCACAAAGACGTTGAGGAAGCGAACTGGCATACTCAACGAATGGACGAAAACAGCTCGTCCCCCCTTTATCGGCAAACGATACTGAAAAAGGAGGCGCCGCACATCGTTGCCTGGGGGCACGGGGAGAGTATCGATAAGCACTCCTTCCTCAAGGAAGAAACGCTCGCCCAGGACACCGCCATCGAGACGTACGCCAGTTGCGCCATCAGGCAGGGGCCAGCGAATAACCGCTCGCTTTCCTTCCTGATCGATCATAGGTTCGCCGATGTAAGCCCGGTCGCCGGGATTGGAGATGCTAATCAACTCGCCCACAACCACCGCATCTTCCTCAAAATCCATGAACCAGTGAACGCGACCTGCCTCCAAACCGGGGTCTTGATCGGTTGTTGCTGCCACCTGCAACGTCGTGGTGATGACATTCTGACCAGGAGGAAACGCCAGCACCCCAGAGGAATAAGGTATCCCCTCCCATTGGGTACTAATACTATAAAGAGCATCTGATTCAGTGCTCAAGTTCTCAAAACGGAAGGTGCTGTCGGCTTCCACGGTCGCCGTGAGAATCAATTCAGGCTCCATGCTCCCGCGAAAACCAAACAACGTAACGGCAAGCCCGTTGAAATTGGCCTCCTCACCGGCCGTCATCATTTCTACCTTGCCCTCAATGACCCCTTTTCCTCGGAATGGGGCCAGGGAAGAACTGTACGTTAACGTGCGCACGTAGACAAGAACATCCTCTACCTGTGCCTGGTCGAGCGAGGCTAAAGCATCGGCATGCACAGTGTCCGCACCAATATTTTTCTGCCAATCGCGAACGGAAACTTGCACCCAATCGGACCAGGCGGTCAAATCAGGCACATCCAAGCCTTCAGCCAAGGGCCCATCACCCCGCCCCTGTTCCCCATGACAGGCTGCGCACTTTTCGTTATAAAGTGTACGCGTTTTTTCGTATTGCTCCGTTCCCAAGTGCAGATCGAACAAGTAAGCGGTCACTGCCCCCATAGCCTCGTCGCTGAGCCTGTTTTTCCATGGCGGCATTCCCCGCTCCAGGCGACCTTCCCGAATGACGTTTAATATGCTCTGCGGAGACAAGGAAAGGAGCGGCTCAGATGCCGTGAAATCGGTAGGTGGCGAGGGCAACCCGGAAGCAGAAGGGCCATCTCCCTTGCCCGTTTCCCCATGACATGGCGCACAACTTTCAGCGTAGACAGCCTTGCCCTGGTTCGCAGAAGGACGCAAGGGTACAGTGGGTTCCATAGGTGGGTGGTCAGGAGGCAAATCTTGAGGGAGAACGGCAGCAATGGTAGTGAGGCTCGTCAGACTTAGGAACCAAAAAGCCCAAAATAGCATATATGCAATTGATTTTTTATAGGACATCGTCGCACACTGTCCTTCTCTATAAGTTAAACGAGGCGAAGACCACGCGACTAAGGGTATATTTGTACCCCACGCGGGCAGTATTGGCGTATAACCTCGCGTTATTTCCCTGGCGACTCTACCCGTATTTCCGTTGTTTGTCCTTCCTCATAGCGAGAAGGACACTTCAACAATAATGAATGCGCGTAGAGTACACCGTCAGATCCCAGTTTGCCTTCAGCGATGACCTCCGCCGCTTCTGTCATGTTATCCGGCTTGACTCCCTCAAAGTGAATGGGCAAGCGTGCCCCAGTTTCATCGGTAATCTCGAAATCCAACAAGAGATTCTTGGCATCCCAACGGATGGTTTCCACCAAAAGTTTGCCCGAGACGCGCAAGGGTTTTCCCACCAATTGATCTTTCTGGGCTGCAACTTCACCCGGCGTGCGATAATAGGTGCTCGTTGATCCCAAAGCGTTGACTACGAGGTAAAGTACAGCTGCCAGGATCAAAACACCCCCCACAGCAAACTTGAGGCGTTTGCTTGCACTCTGCGGTCGAGCCAATGAGCGGTTGGTTACAATGCTCTCAGCCATGCGTTTCTCCTCCAAAGATTTTCCATGCATCCCTATGAAGCCATATCCTCGGCCATATCGCTATGATTTTCATCACCTCCCTGGTCGGGAACATCCAGGAGATCACGAGCACGATCAGCCAAGGGCGCGGGAACAAGCACCTGAACTTGCGCCAGAGGCCCTGTGGTTAGTCCAAACACGGTGCCCACAGCCTCACCGGCCAGCGCGACGGGAATGTCCTCGGACTCCAGGTGGGCGCGTACGATTTCCGCTTCCATGCGGTTCGCCGCCACATAGACAACCTCCCAGGGCGTTTTGCTTTTGCCGCCACGCAGCACAGCGGACACGGTACGCGCTCCTTGCTCCCGCGCGTATCCCCAAAGATGCTGTAACCAATGCAAGGTTGTAGCACTCATGGCTTGCCCGATCCCCCTTCCCCAAACAAAACCACATGCAAACCCACGCACAGAACAACCAAATGCAATCTTAGCCGCAAATCATTCTCAGGGCAAACCGGCATGGTCAAGCCGTCAGATAGTACATGGTACGCATATGGGAGGCAGATTGGCGCAAGGTAAGACGATTGAACCCCATCGTGCCCATAGTTGTATACCCCGGTGATGAACCATGGCGTGAAGCAGTGGGTATGGAGGTGCTGATAGATGGGCCAGAGGTATTTCGAGCGTACGTGTCGGCGTTTGGGCATCATCTACACGATCTAAGTAAAATGGAGGACTGGGTGCTGTGGCACGAGGTGGTCATAGGAGCATGGTTGGGCGTGTTGAAGTACATTCGACACCCCGACTTTGAGTCACGGCTGGAGTACATTCTGCATGTGAGGGGCTTCGCGAGAAGGATGTGCAAACAGAGTTCCGAACTCTTGAGGAGTTCGGAACTCTGCTGAAGTGGGGCTGCTGCAGCGTACCTCTTTAACCCCGTGCGTGCAGACTCCTGCCCAGCCCTGCACGCTGTCTACGCCCCGCGCAGCGCGTCCGGGTCAAACCCACGCAGGCGCAAACTGTTGGTAACGACAAAGATGGAACTAAAGGCCATGGCTGCAGCTGCAATGATAGGATTCAGCATGCCCATAGCCGCCAGCGGGATACCGAGCACATTGTAAAAGAAGGCCCAGAACAAATTCTGCTTAATGGTGCGCATGGTGCCCCGACTAAGCACGATAGCGCGCACCACCCCCCGCAAATCCCCCCCCACCAGGGTGACGTCCGCGGTTTCGATGGCCACGTCCGCGCCCGTGCCAATGGCCATGCCCACGTCGGCCTGAGCCAGCGCGGGCGCGTCGTTGATGCCGTCCCCCACCATAGCGACGACCTTACCCTCGTCCTGCAACTGCTTCACGCGTGCGGCCTTGCCCTCGGGAAGCACCTGGGCGAAGTAGCGGTCGATGCCCACCTGGCGCGCGATGGCCGCCGCGGTACGCTCGTTGTCGCCCGTGATCATGACCACCTCCAGGCCCAGGCGACGCAGGTCGGCGATGGCTTCCTTCGCGCCCTCCTTCAGCGTATCCGCCACAGCCAAGACACCGACGGCCTGGCCGTCCACAGCCACCCACATGACCGTCTTGCCCTCATCGGCTAAGCGAACGGCTTCGCTTTCCAGGCCGTTCAGGTGCGCGTCGAATTCCTTCAGGAGATCCTGCTTGCCCACAACAACCTGGTGGTCGTCCACCAGGGCAACGACGCCCTTGCCCGGCACCGCGCTGAAGCGCTGAGGTTCACCGAGAGAAATTCCCCGTTCCTGCGCGGCCCTGACCACCGCCTTGGCAATGGGGTGTTCAGACCCACGCTCTGCAGACGCGGCCAGGTAAAGCAGCATTTCCTCGGGCGAACGGCCGTCAAGTGATACCTTGCGCACGATGGACGACGCACGGCTGACGTCCTCTGACGATGGACGATGGACGATGGACGATGTCGGGGTGGGCAGGGCGACGACGTCGGTCAGGGAGGGCTCCCCGCGCGTGATCGTCCCCGTCTTGTCCAGGACGACCGTGGTCACACCTTGCAGGCGTTCCAGGGCCTCGCTGCTGCGGAAGAGGATGCCCAGCCGCGCGGCTTTGCCCATGCCCACGGTCACCGCGGCGGGGGTAGCCAAGCCCAGCGCGCAGGGGCAGGCGATGACCAGCACCGCGGTCATGTTTACCAGACTGCGGGTGAAACCCGCTCCTCCAATGAAGTACCATCCCAGGAAGGTAAGGATGGCGATGCTGATGACGACGGGCACGAAGATGGCGGCCACCTTGTCGGCCAGCGCCTGGATGGGCGCCTTCGAGCCCTGAGCCTGTTCGACCAGGCGTACAATCTGGGCCAGCGCGGTGTCCTTCCCCACCTTCTCGGCCCGCATTTTGATCAGACCTTCCTTGTTGATGGTGCCGCCGATGACCTGATCCCCCACCCCCTTCTCCACAGGCATGGACTCGCCCGTGAGCATGGATTCGTCCACCGCGGAGTGGCCCTCGATGACCACACCGTCCACGGGGATTTTCTCTCCTGGACGGACGATGATGATGTCGCCCACCACGACCTCTTCCACGGGAATGTCCATTTCCTGGCCGTTGCGCACGACGCGCGCGGTCTTGGCCTGCAGGTCGAGCAGGGCCCGGATGGCAGCGCTGGTCGCGCCCTTGGCTCGCGCTTCCAGGAACTTGCCCAGGCGGATGAGGGTAATGATCATGGCCGAGGTTTCGAAGTAGACATGGCCGGGAGCCAGACCCAGCACGACCGCGACGCTGTAGAAATAGGCCGCGGAGGAGCCCAGCGCGATGAGCACGTCCATGTTGGGCGCGCCGTTACGCAGTGCCTTCCAGCCGTGGATGTAATAGGAGCCGCCCACGTAGAACTGGACGGGGGTGGCCAGGGCCCAGAAGAGGAGGTTCATCCACCACGCGTGAGCCCAGGCGGGCAACAGGCCGAAGTCGCGCGCCATACTGAGGACGAAGAGAGGAGCGGTGAAGAGAACGCCCACGGTGAGCAGGTGACGCTGGTGGGCGATTTCCTGTTCGCGGGCTTTCTTCTCCGCGTCTTCCACCTCCCCCTCTTCCGATTCCACCACGTCGTACCCCGCGTTGCGAATGGCCGCCTTCAAGTCACTCAACGAGGTGACGGTTGGAATGTAGGCGACGGTGGCTTTCTCGGTGGCCAGGTTGACGTTGGCCTCCACGACGCCGGGGACGCGGCGCAGGGCGCGCTCGACGGTACGCGCGCAGTTGGCACACGTCATACCCAGGATGGGCAGTTCCACATGAGCCAGGGCCACGTCGTACCCCGCCTCGCGCACGCGCTCCACCAGCAGGTCGGGTTTGGCCACGCTTGGGTCGATAATGACGACGGCCTTCTCGCTGGCGAAGTTCACCTGGGCGTCGACAACGCCTTCGGTGCGCTTCAGCGTGCGCTCGACCGTGCGCGCGCAGTTGGCGCACGTCATACCCAACACAGGCAGCGAGAGCTCAACACCGGATGATTGCCCGTGATGCTCGTCCATGTCACCTCCAATGCCCGATACCCAATACCCGATATCCAATACCCGGTATCAGATATCGGGTATTGGGTATTGGGTATCAGGTATACGACGCGTATCAAACCAGCGTCACTTCCGGCGCGGGCGGGTAGCCGATTTCCACCAGCGTGGCTTCCACCTGCGGGAAAAGGGATTCATCTGCCACTTCGACAACCACCTGTTTGGTCTCCAGATCTGCTTTCACCGATAGGACCCCGTCCAGCATTTTGAGTTCCCGTTCGATGGTCATGGTGCAGTGGTGGCAGGAAATGTCCGGACACACGTAGGTTTTCGTTGCCATGAGTCGCCTCCTTGATGCGTGATGCGTGATACGTGGTGCGTGATGGAAGTGCAAAAGTGCAAAGTGCAAATGATGCACGACGCATGACGCACGACGCACGACGTATCATAACTTCCCCGTCTCCTCGAAGACGCTGACGATCTCCTTCATCACTCGCTCCCGCTCTTCAGGGTCTTCGCTGCGCACCGCGGTGGTGACGCACGTGTTCAGGTGGTTCTCCAGGACTCGGGCGTTGATCTTTTCCAGCGCCCGCTGCACGGCGTGAATCTGCCGCATGATGTCAATGCAGTAGGCATCCTCTTCCACCATGCGCGCGATACCGCGCACATGCCCTTCCACACTGCGCAGTCGTCGAATAACCTCTCGTTTGATTTCCGGTTCCACGGGTTCGACTCCTCACCCCCCCCACCCCCCGGGGGAGGGGGGGGGTGAAGGGCATTGTAATCCATCTCGAGTTATAGGACAAATTTGGACTCGAATGAGGTGAGCACACCTCAGATATCCAACCCCAGACTCAGTTGCTCACCCTGGGGCTCACGGCGCTTGCGGGGACGGCCCTGCATGCGACGGATTTCCTTGAGCGCGGTTTCGATGTCGTCGAGGAAGCGGGAGGGCGGGTTTTCCAGCCGTCGGCCGTAGAGGAAGCGGCGCCGCGCGTGGGTGAGGACGAGTTTCTCCTTGGCGCGGGTCATGCCCACGTAGAAGAGGCGGCGCTCTTCCTCGATGTCGACACGCTTGCCCTCGGGCAGGTAGGGGAGGATGCCCTCCTCGCAGCCGACGATGAAGACGACGGGGAATTCCAGGCCCTTGGCCGCGTGCAGGGTCATGAGGGCGACGCGATCCGCGCGCGGGTCGTAGAAGTCCGTCTCGCTGTGCAGGGCCACCCGTTCCAGGAACGCGCGTAGGGACGACGCGTGCGTCGCCTCCGCGGATTGCATGGCCCCCACGCGCACCAACGTGTCCAACCGCTCCACCTCGTCCTCGCGCAGCCCTCGAGTTTCCACCAGGAAGTCCCGCACCCGTCGCACGGGCGCGGTGGGGGGCACGGCATGCCGTGCCCCTACCATGTCCTTCAACTCGGCCAGCAAGTCGAGGACGGGCGCGGCGCGCGTGGCGGCCAGGGTGTCCCACGTGCCCGCGGGCACTCCCCAGGCGTCCAGGATGATGTCCTGGTGCACGCGCGATGCAGGGTTCACGACTAGCCAGAGGTAGGCCAGGGCCTCGCGCACGATGGGATGCGCGGTGAGCGGGGTCTCGCCCACGGTCTGGTAGGGGATGCCCGAACGGTCGAAGGCTTCGATGAGGGGGCGGACGAGCGCGCGCAGGCGGTGGAGGACCGCGATGTCGCCAAAGGAGCGGGTGGGCATCTCCACGCCCTCCACGCGGCCCGAGTCGATGGAGAAGTAACTGGTGCCGCCGACGATCTGTTCGATCTGGTGGACGACGTACTCGGCTTCGGCGCGCTCGGTGGCCGCGGGGTGAATCTCCAGTTTGACGTCCTGGACGAACTGGGAGAAGAGGCGCACCGCGTCGCGGCCGGGACTCTTGCTGATCACCTGGGTGGCCGCGTCGAGGATGGCCTGGACGGAGCGGTAGTTCTGCGTCAGGCGCACGACCTTGGCGTTGGGGTAGTCCTCCTGGAAGCGCAGGAAGTAGGAGCGGTCCGCGCCGCGAAAGCCGTAGATGGCCTGGTCGGGGTCGCCGATGACGCAGATGTTGGCCCCGCCCGCTGTGAGCAGGCGCAGCAGTCGATACTGGGCCGCGTTGACGTCCTGGTACTCGTCTACGGAGATCCAACGGTAGCGGGCCTGGACCTCGGCCAGCACGTCGGGGTGCTCTTCGAAGAGTTGGAGAGGGAGGAGGATGAGGTCGTCGTAGTCGAGGGCGTTGGCCGCGCGGAGGCCACGCAAGTATGCGTGGGTTACAAGTTGAAGGTTAAAGGTTAAAGGTTGGGGGGCAGTGGGAGATGGCGCTTCCAGCGGGCCGGGCTCGTCAAGGGGTTCACCTTCAACCTTTAACCTGTAACCTGCAACCCTATACCGCGATATCGCGTCCAGCGCGGCGTCAACCGCGCGCGCGGGCAAATCAGGCACGGCCCGATGCAGCACCATGCGGCGTTCCTCGTCGCCGAGGATGACGAAGTCGCGCGGGAGGCCCAGGCGGTGGCCGTACTCGCGCAGCAGCGCCGCGCCAAAGGCGTGAAAGGTCTGGACGGTGACGCGCGCGGCCACATCCGCACCCAGCATCTTCTCCAGGCGCTCGGCCATCTCCCCCGCGGCCTTGTTGGTGAAAGTGATGGCCAGGATCTGCTCGGGGGGCACCCCGTGCTCGGCAATCAGGTAGGCAATGCGCGCGGTGAGGGTCAGGGTCTTGCCCGTGCCGGGGCCGGCGACGATGATGAGCGGGCGGTCTACGGTGGTGACGGCCTCGCGCTGCGCAGGGTTGAGCGAAGGGGTTAAAGGTTGAAGGTTAAAAGTCGAAGGGCCGCTGGGAGGCTCGGCGATGGTATGAAGGGTTGAAGGTTGGAGGTTGGAGGTTAAAGGGCCCTCACCCCTCTCCCCTGTCCCCTCTCCCCTCTCCCAATCCGTTGGGAGAGGGGAGAGGGGGATACCGCGTTCCTCCTCGGACATCGCCGACACACGAGGGGTGAGGGGTGAGGGCTCCTCAACCTTTAACTTTGAACTTTTAACCTGCAACTCCTCTATATCGAAGAGCGTGCCGACTGCGGGCGTGATGCTCTTCCGCCCCTCGTCCTTGAAGACGCGGATGATGCCGTACTGACCGTCGAAGCCGGGGATGACGGTGACCTCCCCGCGACGCATGCGGCCGATGCCTTCGGCCAGCCGCGGCCCGGCCACGGCCGCGATCTCTTCCAGGGGGATGTCCATGAGGATGGCGATTTCGGGGCCCAGGTGGGCGAGGAGGCGTTCGTATTCCTTCTGCACGCGCTTGGAGCCCGCGCCCACGCCCAGGAGTTCGCCCAGGACTTCGGGCAGGGGGATGAGGGAGTAGTAGGGGAGGGCGTTGGGCTTGGGCTGGCCCTCGGGCCGGTCCGCAAGTTCCTCC
>JALWHQ010000267.1 GCA_026983525.1 Anaerolineae bacterium
CAATACCCCTCAGGGCTTTAGGAGATTTCCCACTGTGCGGACCACGGGCAAGTATCAGGTTCTCGAGGTTCGTCCCAAGGCGTCTCAATACCCCTCAGGGCTTTAGGAGATTTCCCACTTAGAGAGGCGGAGGAGTTGCTTAGGCTGCTTAGAAAAGTCTCAATACCCCTCAGGGCTTTAGGAGATTTCCCACTGGAGATTGCAGTTGGAGTCGGCGGATGGCTCAGCCGAGATGGTCTCAATACCCCTCAGGGCTTTAGGAGATTTCCCACGCCCAAGGCCGAAGCCTTGGGCCTGGGCGTAAAACCGGGCGTCTCAATACCCCTCAGGGCTTTAGGAGATTTCCCACGCTTGGAGTGCCCCCACGTACGACGGAGTAGGATGGCGGTGTCTCAATACCCCTCAGGGCTTTAGGAGATTTCCCACTATAACCAGGGACGCGGACGAGCTCTTCGTCCGCGTTCGGTCTCAATACCCCTCAGGGCTTTAGGAGATTTCCCACTCCAGGCGACGGACGAGCACTACGCTCGTCGTCGCGGGAGTCTCAATACCCCTCAGGGCTTTAGGAGATTTCCCACTGGGACACTGACTGGGGGTGGATAGTACCGTGGCCCCCAGAAGACGTCGTCTCAATACCCCTCAGGGCTTTAGGAGATTTCCCACTCGCCGGACGAGATACGCGACGCCTTTGGCCCGTTCTGTCCTCGCGGTCTCAATACCCCTCAGGGCTTTAGGAGATTTCCCACGTAGAGTGGGACGGGGAAGAATGGGTAGAGGCCGACGTGGTCTCAATACCCCTCAGGGCTTTAGGAGATTTCCCACGGAGGTGGAACGATGCGGATAATTGATGAGAGAGTTCAAAGGGGATGGGTCTCAATACCCCTCAGGGCTTTAGGAGATTTCCCACCCATTCTGCGCGAGATACTCGCGCAGGCCGCACGCGGTGACCGACTCGCGGTCGTCTCAATACCCCTCAGGGCTTTAGGAGATTTCCCACAACCAAGTCATCATCCGAGAGGGCCTCCCCACGACTCTCCTACCGTACCTCGTCTCAATACCCCTCAGGGCTTTAGGAGATTTCCCACTCCGCCATGAGGCAACAGGGGAGCGTGACGAGTGGGGACGCCCGTCTCAATACCCCTCAGGGCTTTAGGAGATTTCCCACTCCCGTCCGTGGAGCGCGATGTGGAGCGCATCTATAGTTACGAAGCCTGTCTCAATACCCCTCAGGGCTTTAGGAGATTTCCCACAACGTCAGCGATCTCGTCGTCTGGCGAGACGAGTGGGATGGAGTCTCAATACCCCTCAGGGCTTTAGGAGATTTCCCACGAAAAGGCATTTCAGTCCTTCGTTTACGAAGGACGAACCGCCTTCGGTCTCAATACCCCTCAGGGCTTTAGGAGATTTCCCACGGGCCACAGCGGTGGGCGTGGGGAAGGCGATGAGTCTCAATACCCCTCAGGGCTTTAGGAGATTTCCCACAAACTGCGAGTGAAGCGTCCTGACATCCTGGCCGAGGTGGCCCGAAGTCTCAATACCCCTCAGGGCTTTAGGAGATTTCCCACACGGGACGTGGTGGTCACCGGAGAAGGAATAGCCATGAGGCGTTAGGAAGTGTCTCAATACCCCTCAGGGCTTTAGGAGATTTCCCACCGAGTGAGACGATGTGGATGTGGAATTCGATCGTCATCCCAAGTCTCAATACCCCTCAGGGCTTTAGGAGATTTCCCACCCTATCGAGGCCATAGAAGCGCTGGACGTAGCCATCGTCTCAATACCCCTCAGGGCTTTAGGAGATTTCCCACCGGTTGGGACGGAATCCCTACACGACAACAACGAAGAACGGCAACACGTCTCAATACCCCTCAGGGCTTTAGGAGATTTCCCACGAACATGGTCACGACGATCCTGATTTATGTGGTCGGCGTCATCCGTCTCAATACCCCTCAGGGCTTTAGGAGATTTCCCACTCCACGTCTTCCCTGTCAGGAAGACGAATACCTGACACGAAACCCATAATTTTGGCTTAAGTGGCACGCTTTTTGACCCATACGACGGTCTCCCTTCGCTTGATTTTCCACCTTCGAGGGCGCGCGCGGATCTCGTTCGCGACCAAAAGGCCGCAGATCCGCGCGCAGCCACCTCGAACTTCGGTTCAAACTGACGTCCACCTCTCTCCAACCCGACATTCCAGACACACCAAGCACCGCTGTGCCGCTTAAATCTCCCCTCATCGGCCACCATTATACCGTGCGATGCTCACCAGAGCCAGCCCACACATTCGTGATTCGCGCGCATCTCACCAGAAGCCCCATCCCCCCGAGATCCGCGCGCTCACACCACAATACTCGTCGTCTCATGGAGGACATCTTTCCCTTCCCCAATGACGCGCGTCTTCCTCAGGCATCCCTCGCAGAGGCTGTAAATCCGCACATGATCCCAGCGCTTCCGAATCGTCCGTTCTATCATACGCAACATTCGGTCCAACTCTTCCCTCGTCAACAAACATTCGAACACGCTGTATTGGACAGGCGTTCCATAGCCCAACAACCGGTCGTGCAATCGGGTTCGTCGTCGGTCGTTGGAAATATCATATACCACCAAATAAAACCTCCTCTTCACACGTCACCCCCTCTACGGTCTACCTGTCGATTTTCACCGCCACCGAAACGCCTCATACGCATCGATTTGCCCTTTGATGAACCGAGCCAACTGTCGTGCTTGCACCTCGAAAATTTTCTGATAGGTTAGGGATCGATGCACCCGTTCATGCATGACAGACGTCTGGAGGCGCTCGGAAAACTCTCGCAAGAACACCCGTAGACCGCGTTTCCGAAGGTACAGTCCGCCATCCGCCCCTTGCACAAAATCCTTGGGCTTGATCATTCGCTTATTGACCAATGTCAGCACCAACGAGTCTACCACAGGCGCACGAAACTCCTCGGCCAAATCCAAGGCCAACGCAGGGCGTCCGTACTTCTCCGCGTGAAAGAACCCAACATAAGGGTCAAGGCCCACAACCTCCAAAGCAGTTCGCACCCCCTCATACAAAAGCGTATACCCCAGACTCAACAATGCGTTCACCGGATCCCTGGGCGGACGGCGCTCTCGCTTGGTAAAGGCGAACTCCGCCGGCACCGCCTCCCGCAACAAACTGAAGTACGTTCGCGCCGCCAACCCCTCCAAACCGCGCAGACCATCTACCGACTCCTCCTGTTCTACGCGATGGAGTATCTCCTCGACCTGCTCTATCCGCCCAGAGGAAACCACGCGCTTTCGCCTCACCAGCCGCTTCATCAACACCAGAGAATTCCGCACTTTACCGTATACGACCGCTTTCACCAATCTCCCGCAAAACTTCCTCTCCCCAGACACTTCATATTGTCTCTTCCGCAATTCCACATTCCTACCCAATGGCGCCACCAGTTGGCCTTGCAACTGCCCCCGCCTATCTACCAACGAGAGATGACACCCCTGACGCAACATGGACAAGAGCGCAGGCGTGGTCACACCCACACGGCCGACAAGAACCACATGGGTCAACCGACTCAAGGGAACACGCGCCAACATCTCATCCTCTTTGACCACCACAATAGTTCCGTACTCCCGCTCCAGACGTGCCCCCTGTTCGACCACGTACAACGTTGCCATGTCCGCCTCCCCCGTTGTCTCCACCACGTCCTCAAATCGCCTCACTCCTCATATCCGTGGGGGAAATAATCCCACAGACTCCAGAGCGGGCCACGCCCACTCGTCACCTTGATCCGCTTTCCTTCCCAGGTATACCGATATCCCTCCTGGTCGAACTCAACCCCCAGAAACCGAAACCCCTGCTTGAAGGACGTGATCTGCGTCTTGCTCTTTTCATAGCGCAATTTCATGGCCCTCAGATGTCGTTCAACTACCTCATAGGCTCGATACACCTCTCGCTCACTTCTTGTGAGGACAATGAAATCATCCGCGTAGCGTACCACTGTCCACCGCCCCTTCACCAGCCGCCAGTCCAATTCGTGCAGGTACACATTGCACAGCAACGGAGATATGGGCATCCCTTGACTGATCCCTTTCTTTTCCTTCCGATTGACCATGCCCACATCCAGCCACATATCCAATAACTGCAACACCTGCCTGTCCGAAATGTCCGCTTCCAGTAGACTCCACAAGAAATCGTGATCCAACTCGTCGAAGCAATTGTCGATGTCCGCATCCAACACCCATTGAAACCCCCGGTCCTTGTACTTGAGAATGGCGGCTACCGCGTGAAACACACTTCGCTTGGGGCGGTAACCGTAACTACACGAAAGAAACTTGCGCTCGTATCGCTGCATCAGCACCTGCATCACAGCCCTTTGCAGGACCCGATCTCGAATGGTGGGAATGCCCAACCGCCGCCACCCCCCACTCCGCTTGGGAATGAAGACCACCCGCAACTTGGAAGGCCGGTACCTGTTTGCCCGTACATCCGCGGTCAGATTGCGCAGATTCTCCTCCCACCGACGGGCAAAACGCCGTATGCTCACGTTGTCCACGCCCGGCGTCTTGCCTCCCTTGCTCACCTCTTCCCACGCGGCCTGCACGTTCTCGAATGCCAACACTTGTTCCAACAATGCGGCCATGTCTCTCCCCTCCCACCTTGCAACCCAGGCAGTCGAAGGCCTGCACTCAGAATTCCAAGATTCGATTGTTAAGGTACCCTCCGCGCGACCTACACCGCGCGCACCTGCCCCAACCCCATGCTCGTGCGCTTCCCC
>JALWHQ010000268.1 GCA_026983525.1 Anaerolineae bacterium
CCCACTGCGCTTGCCCTCGAACTCTGAGGCCCTCAAGTTGCTCCAGCGCGTGCGGGATGAAGCCCACCGCTACTCGGTGACATCTCACCGCGCCCGCCGCGCGCGGGAGAGCCTGCGCACATTGCTGGAGGAAATTCCGGGCATTGGTCCCCGGCGCAAGCAAGCCCTGTTACGCCACTTTGGTTCCCTGGACGCCATTCGCCAAGCCAGTGTGGATGAACTGGCTCGCGTCCCGGGTATGACGCGCCGAGCCGCCGAAGAGGTCAAGCGGTTCCTTTCCTAAAAGGAGTTAGACGGCCTATGTCATCATCGCCAACGTCGCGAGGCCCAAACAAGGATATTTTCGTTCCGCTCCACGAAATCGAGGCAACCCTTGCCCAACTGCCCCTCTTCAAGGATCTGCCGCCGGAGGCGCATCGCGATATCGCCCGTCGCGTTACGCCCTTCGAATTCTATGAGGGCACGATCATCTTCGACCCGGATCGCCTGACGGAGACCCTCAACTACCTCTTCATCGTTGTGCGGGGGAAACTCCTTCAGTTTGGCATAGCCCCCGACGGGTTCCCCTGGCTGCCCCGTGAACTTAGGCGGGGCGATATCTTCGGCCGCTACTCGCTGCTCTTCTACCGTCCGCCGGATACCACGGTACGCGGGTTGGAGGATGGCCTCCTATACGGACTCGATGCCACCCACATGAGTCTCATCCTCGCACGCTGGCCCATCCTGTGGAAAATCCTCATTCCCGAGGAACGCATCTTACGTCTGCGCGGCATTCCCCTCTTCTCCCCCCTTGCGGACGACCACATCCGTCGACTTGCCGACCACATCGAGGAAAAGCGCCTGAAGCCCGGTAAGGTCTACACGCGCGCGGTGGGCGAGGAACCGAGCGTATGGGCCGTTGCCGAGGGGCAAATCATCCACGTGCCCCCCGACGCGGGAGAAGTGCCTTCGTTGGATCGGGCGGAGCCCCACATGTTGGCCAGCGTCGGGTACGTGTTCGCGGACGAAGACATCATCGACCCGAAAATCCCGGAAGTGGGGCACATACCGGTGCGCGCGGTGCGGGCTGCCTCCGAGACGGTGCTGTACGGCTTGCGTGCCTCCAAGTTCCTGCAATTGCTCGACCCTGACCGTATCGAGGTTGAAGGGACTATCCTGGGGCGGAGCGCCGGCCCGGCTCGAAAGGAGATGTTGAAGTTCGTCCACTTTCCGGATGTAACCTTGTTGGTGCGGCGGGTACCCCTCTTCGATCGATTCCCGGACCCATGGTGTGCAGCACTGAGGGGCTTTGTTGCCTGGATTCATACGCCCTCCAACCAAACGGTCATTCGCCAGGGACAGGCAGGTCGCTCCCTCTACATCCTCGAAGAGGGGGAAGCGCTTGTGCGGGCCGTGGATGAGCGTGGCCGCCGCCGCCCGCGCAGTTTCATCTTCCCGGGAGGACACGTCGGGCGAAAGGCGCTTCTCCAGGGCACGGAACACGACGTCAGCGTAGAAGCGACGAAACCCAGTTGCTGGCTGCGCATCTCGCGAGAGGACCTGGATCGCTTTGGCGTGTACATGGAACATCGAGAACGCCCGAGAGGAATGTGGGCGAGTACACGTGAGTTCCTCGCCCGATCGTTCGGCCCAATAAAGGCCACCCTTCAAAGACGTCCCTACCACCCCTGTGACCACGTGTGGTGCACCGTGTGGGAACGCATCGGCGGCCTTCCGCTCCAAGCGGAGAAGCAACGTATAAGACGAGATAGGGAATCCTGGCTGGAGCCGGATGAGAAAATCCTGTGGCAGGATCGCTCTCATCCCATCGTGCTCTTCTGGCGTGCTATCCCCTCCACTTTGGCCCTGTCGATTCTCCTATCCTTATTCATCACTTTTGCGCCAGTCGGATGGGTACAGGGCGTCTTGATGGCCGGTACTGTCATTACTACGATGGCGCTCATGTACACGATTGTCGATTACTTCAACGATTTCTACGCCCTGACCGACCGGCGTGTGGTCCATCGCGAACGAGTATTACTCATCCGAGAGGATTGGGAGGAGATTCCCCTACATCGTGTTCAGGACATTATTGTCCGTCAGGGATTACAAGGCAAACTATTGCGTTATGGCACATTGGTTGTTCAATCCGCGGCCGCGGGGGGCAACATCCTCATGGAACGCATCCCCTCTCCAAACACCGTACAACGCCGCATCCTGGACGAACGAAGCCGGGCCCGCTCGCGAATGGAAGCCTGGCGCCGGGAGAAGCTTCGTGAGGACATGCAAAAGCGCCTCTTCGAACAGTTATTGGCCTCCTGGCCGGACATCGCCACCGGCCAGAATCACCCGCTGGACAGGGAGGCCTCCCCCCCGACGGCAGAAGAGAAAGAGCCAAAGCAGCCCTCCTGGATTGGACGCATTGGAGCACTCTTGGGCATTTCGGGTGGGGAGCGGGCGCCTATGGCGATGCCGTGGGCACCCATCAGCCACTGGCGCGTGGGCAACACGCTGTACTGGCGCAAGCACTGGCTGAATTTGCTCGGACGTATAGCATTACCGCTGGCTCTACTCCTTTTCCTCCTATCCTTGTTGGGCCTCCTGATCATTGGCGTTCCCATCTTGGGGAGAGCACTACCCCAACATATGGGCATTTTTTTGGCATGGCTCGTACTCTTCCTGGCCACTCTGGGATGGTTTATCTGGCAATATGACGACTGGCGTAACGACATGTACGTCCTCCTGACCGATCGCCTACAGGATATCGAGAAAAAACCCTTCTTCTTCCAGGAAGAACGGCGGGAGGCTCCTTTGAGCCAAGTGCAGACGGTACAACTCCGAATGCGGGGAATCATTTCTCAGTTATTCAACTACGGCGACATCGTGATCAAGACGGCGGCCGCAGGTGGGGACTTGACCTTCGATTTCGTCCCCAATCCACGCGAGGTCGTGCGCGAGATTCAGCGCGCCCTAGAAGAATTTCGGCGTCAGCAAGAACAGCGGGAATATGAGCGCCAGCAAGGGATGATGTCCGAAGGCTTCGAGATTTACCACGAGTTGCGACGTCGCTACCCGCGAGAACGACGCTGGGAACGCAGGGAATGAGCGTATGGGAAAGCGGGTTGCCATCCTACACTATGCAGGGCCGCCTATTGTGGGAGGCGTGGAGATCACCATCTATCACCACGCGCGACTGCTCAGCGCGCGCGGCCACACCGTCCACGTCATTGCCGGTCGCGGGGAGGCCTTTCACCCTCGGGTCGTCTTCCACCCCATTCCCGAGGTCGATTCCCGCCATCCCGAAGTCGTGAAGGTGGGGCGGGCGCTGGCCCAGGGCAACGTTCCCCCCGCTTTCTACAGCCTGCGCGACCGCATCGCCGGCCGCCTGCGCGCGCTCCTTTCCCCCATGGACGTGACCATCGTACACAACGCCATGACCCTGCACAAGAACATGCCCCTCACCGCAGCGTTGCGCCAGTTGGCCGACGAAGGGGTCACCCGCTTCATTGCCTGGTGCCACGATTTTGCCTGGCAGGATGAACTGTACATTCCGGACATGCACCCCGGTTATCCCTGGGATCTGCTGCGCACACCGTGGCCGGGGGTGACGTATGTGGTCGTCTCCCAGCATCGGCGGCACATGTTGGCCCGTCTGCTCGAACTCCCTGAAGAGGACATCGCGGTCGTGACGCCGGGGGTCGACGTAGCAGCATTCCTCAAGTTGGAACCGGAAACACAGCGCCTTGTCAAGCGCCTATCCCTCCTGGATGCTGAGCCCTTGCTGGTGTTGCCGGCGCGCATCACCCGTCGTAAGAACATCGAGATGGCCATCCGCGTCACCGCCGCGCTGAGACCTTTGATGCCGCGCCCCATCCTCATCGTGACCGGGCCGCCCGGCCCTCACAATCCGACGAACATCGCGTACCTGAACGCCCTGCGCGACGTGCGCCACACGCTGGGTGTCGATGACCACGTCCACTTCCTTTACGAATACGGGGAAGGGGATGCGCCCTTGCACGTCACCGACGCCATGATGAGCGACCTCTACCAGTTGGCCGATGTACTGCTTTTCCCTTCACGGCGGGAGGGGTTTGGCATTCCCGTGTTGGAGGCGGGCCTGGCGCGGCTGCCCATTTTCGCCTCCGACATTCCGCCGATAGAGGAAAGCGCGGGGGAGTTGGCCTTCCGCTTTGACCCCGAAGGAGACCCCGAGATGATCGCCCTGTCCATTGCCCGCCACCTGGAAGGGAATGCCCAGTACCGCATGCGGAAACGCGTGTTGCGTGAATTCACCTGGGAAAGGATAATAGAGGAGAAGGTGGAGCCCTTGTTGGCGAATACCCACCTGCGGGATTGACCAAAGGGGAGGACGCAAACGATGCCCCGTGTCCGCACGCGGTACCAACGCTTGTGGGAAGAAAATGCCCATCCGCGCACGATCATGCTTCCCCTTGCCTCTCGTGAAGAGGCGGAACTGCTCTTGCCCTTCGCCCAGGCCCTGATGGACACCTTTCAAGCACGCCTGATTATCGTCCACGTCGTCGCGGTGCCAGAGGGTCACTCCCTCAGCGAGGCCGCGGCCGACGCCATGCGAATTCGCGAAGAGATGGATGCGTTCCTCCATCAGCGCGGACTGGACGGCACTCAGGTGCTTCCCATCGTTCGGGTGGCCCGTGAAGTGTGGGAGGGCATTTGGGAGACGGTCGCGCAGGAGAAGGTCGACCTGCTCATTCTGGGTTGGGAAAGCGATACCCTGCCCGCCACCGCGATGGGCCCCCTGAGCGATTCCCGCCTTGCCTCCCCCCCGTGCGACGTCGTTTTCATTCGGCCCGGCAAAGATTTGCAACGGGAAAACGGCTGGCAACAAACGCGCCACATTCTCCTGCCCCTGCGCGGGGGACCCCACGCGACTCTGGCCTTGCGCGTGGCCAACGCTTTGGCCGAAGCCACAGGAGCCCAAATCACTTTGCTCCACGTGGCCGACGACGAAACCGAGACTGAAACCCTGGCCTACCAGAGAACTGCGATACCCGCCCTTCGCGGACTCAGGACCATCACCCGCTCGATCACCGTCACCGGCGACGTCGTCCAGTCCATTTTGAAAGAGTCTACCGGCCACCAGGTCATCGTCATGGGCGCGCCCGCCCGACGCGTCATGCCCGGCCACTGGATGGGCCCCATCCTCGAACAGGTCGCCAACAACACGCGGCTTACCCTCGTCATCGCCAAGGCGGGCAGGCGCGACTTTGCGCCCGAGGGGGCAGCCGCGTACCGTTTTGAGGAAGAGGCGCGCCCGCGTCCCCATCCCATCACCGTCATCGTCGACAAGTGGTTCGCCGAGAACACCTTCCACAGCCGCGAATTCGAGGACATCCGCCGACTGGTGGAATTGAAGGAAGCGCAAGGCCTCACCATTAGCCTGGGCCTGCCCGCCCTCAACGAAGAGGAAACGGTGGGCAAGGTTATCCGCACGGTCAAGACGGCCCTTATGGAAGAGTACCCGCTCCTGGACGAGATCGTCCTCATCGATTCCGGGTCGGTGGACTACACGCGCGAAATCGCGGCCAGCCTGGGCATACCTGTCTACATCCACCAGGAAGTCCTCACCCAATACGGCGCCTACCACGGCAAGGGCGAGGCTCTGTGGAAGAGCCTCTACGTCCTCAGCGGGGACATCATCGCCTGGATCGACACCGACATCAAGAACATCCACCCCCGCTTCGTGTACGGCATTCTCGGGCCCTTGCTCAAGAACCCGCGCATCATGTACGTCAAAGGCTTCTACCGGCGTCCCCTGCGCGAGGGCAACAAACTCATTGCCGGAGGGGGCGGCCGCGTCACCGAACTCACCGCACGGCCCCTGCTCAACCTCTTTTTCCCCGAACTCTCGGGGCTCATCCAACCCCTTGCCGGGGAATACGCGGGCCGACGGGAAGCCCTGGAGCGGTTGCCCTTCTTCACGGGCTACGGCGTGGAAACAGGGCTGCTCATCGACATGCTGGAAGCCTACGGTTTACATGCCATCGCCCAAGTAGACTTGTTGGAACGCGTTCACCACAACCAGCCGTTGCCCTCCCTCTCCAAGATGGCCTTCGCGATCATCCAGGTCGTGGTGCGCCGGCTGGAGGATCGGCACAAAATTCGCCTGCTGGAGGACATCAACAAGACCATGAACCTCATCCGCTACGGCCCGAATCGCTACTTCCTGGAAACGGTGGAAATTCGCGAGCGCGAGCGTCCCCCCATGATCACCATTCCCGAATACCGCGAGAAGCGCGGCATTTCTGAACCGCTCCAACCCGTCGAGGTGTCACCATGACCATCACCCTATCCGAGCGATTGCAGCGCGTTCCCCCTTACCCGTTTGTCGTGCTGGCCCAGAAAGTGCGCGCCCTGCGCGAGCAAGGCGTGGACGTTATCCGCATGGATATTGGCGCGCCGGACATGCCGCCGCCGGGGAACGTCATCGAGGCCCTCGTCGAGGCCGCCCGCCAGCCCCACATGCACACCTACGCGGGCTATCGGGGAACCCCGGAACTCAAGAGCGCCTTCGCCGACTACTACCGGCGTCGCTTTGGCGTCACTCTGGACGCGGAAACCGAGGTGCTGCCCCTCATTGGCTCCAAGGAAGGGCTGTTTCACATCACGCAGGCCCTGGTTGATCCCGATGACGTGGTGCTCGTGCCCGATCCCGGCTACCCGACGTACAGCGCGGCCGCGCGCGTGGCCGGCGCGCGCGTGGTCCCAGTCCCCCTGGGCGCGGAAAATGGGTTTCTCCCCGACTTGGAGGCGCTGCCCGAAGAAACGTTGCGCAAGGCCAAACTCCTGTGGCTCAACTACCCCAACAACCCCACAGGCGCGGTCGCGTCCCTCCCCTTCTTCGAAAAGGTGATCGACCTGGCGCGCCGTTGGGACATCTTGGTGTGCCACGATGCGCCATACACGGACGTGACGTACGACGGCTACGTGGCTCCCTCCATTTTGCAGGTAGAGGGGGCCAAGGACGTGGCCGTGGAGTTCAACTCCCTCTCCAAGTCGCACAACATGGCGGGCTGGCGGGTGGGCGTGGCCCTGGGGAACCGGGAGGTGATAGCGGCGCTGTTGCGCATGAAGAGTAACGTGGACACGGGCATTTTCTTGCCCATCCAACACGCGGCCGCGGTGGCCCTGCGCGAGGTGGGGCAGGACTGGATAGCCGAACGCAACGCAATCTACGCCCAACGTCGCGATATCATCCTCGCCACCCTGGCCGACCTGGGGATGCGCGCGCAGCGGCCCAAAGGCTCTCTGTACATCTGGGCCCGCGTCCCGGACGGGTACACCGGTGATTCCTTTGCCGATGTCGTTCTGGAGAGAACCGGGGTCTCCTTCGCGCCCGGGAGCATGTACGGCAGCGAGGGAACCCACTACGTGCGCATTTCCCTGGGCGTGCCCACCGAGCGTGTGGAGGAAGCGATGGCGCGCGTGCGTGCAACATTCACCACCTGAAGGGGGAGACACACACCTATGCCCACCACCCGCCTCATCCTCATCCGCCACGGCGAGACCGACTGGAACGTGGAGGGGCGCTACCAGGGCCAGGCCGATCCACCGCTGAACGAGCGGGGCCGCGAACAAGCACATACCCTGGCCAACGAACTGGCCCACCTCGGCATCGATGTGATCTACAGCAGCCCCTTGCGCCGCGCCTGGGAGACCGCGGAGGTCATCGCTCGCGCGCTCGGCGTTTCCCTGTATCCCGAACCTCGGCTGATGGAAATCCACCAGGGGGATTGGCAGGGACGTCTGCGCTCGGAGATTGCCGCCAGGTATCCCGAACTCTTCCGGCGCTGGCTCACAGAACCCTGGGAGGTCACCCCGCCCGGGGGCGAGCACCTGCGAGATGTTCAGCGCCGCGTGTACGCGGCCGTGGACGAGATCCTCAGGCGGCATCCCGGCCAGACCGTGGCCCTCGTCACCCACCGCATTCCCATCGCCCTGCTCAAAGTGCGCTACCAGGGCTTGGACAAGGATGCCGTGCGCACGCTATCGCTGCCTAACACGTACTGGGAAGAACTTCACGTCGACGTGGACTCCGGGGAACCCAAGGCACAGGAAGAGGGTTGACCATGCCCATCTACGAGTATCGATGCCAGGCGTGTGGCACACGGTTTACCCAATTCTTTCGCACCATGGGGGCAGCCGAGCGCGCGGAGGTCGCGTGTCCATCATGCGGGGCGCGCGAGGTGCGCCGCCTTATCTCCCGGGTGGCCGTCGTGAGTGAGGGCTCGGTCTCGCCCGCAGAAGAAGAGGCCGCATCCGCGTCAGAAAAGCCCGTTGTCTTTGGTCGCAAGGAATTGCAAGAGATCATGCGGCAGCGCGAGCAATGGGCCCAGGAAGTGGAAGCGGAAACATCGAAGTAACCCAAGGGAGGTTTCCATGCAAGCACCCGAACAGGTGGAACTGGGCTTTTTCCCCACACCGTTGCACCCCCTGCCCCGCCTGAGCGAGATGCTGGGCGGGCCGGAGATCTGGATCAAGCGGGATGACCAGACGGGCCTGGCCACGGGCGGGAACAAGACGCGCAAGTTGCGCCTGCTGGTGGCCGACGCTCTGGCCCAGGGCGCGGATACCCTCATCACGGCCGGCGCGGTGCAGTCCAACCACTGCCGCCAGACCGCAGCGGCCGCGGCTCAGTTCGGCCTGAAGTGTCACCTGGTGGTGCGCGGGACCCCACCTGAGGTGCCCAACGGTAACCTGCTGCTCGATCTGCTCCTGGGCGCGCGGGTGCACTTCGTGCGCGACCGGGCCGAAAGCCAGGCGCGGATGAGCGCGCTAAACGAGGAACTGCGCGAGCAGGGGCATCGCCCCTATCTCATTCCCTATGGGGGCTCCAACGCGCGGGGCGCGGCCGCGTACGCCCTGGCCGTTCAGGAACTGCAAGCCCAGATGGAGGACATGGCCTTCGACGCCATTGTGTTCGCCACCAGTTCAGGAGGGACGCAGGCGGGCCTGGTCGCGGGCGCACGGCTGTTCGGACTGGAGACCGAAATTGTGGGCATCAGCGTGGACGAGCCGCGCGATGTGCTGGCCCCGCGCGTGGCGCGCCTGGCAGAGGAAGCGCTGGCCTTGCTGGGTGAACCGGGCGCCGTCCTGGCAGACGATGTCGTGGTGGAGGACGGCTTCCGCGGGGGCGGATACGCGGTGGTGGGGGATCTGGAGCGGGAGGCCATTCGTACGCTGGCGCGGGCGGAGGGGATTTTGCTCGACCCGGTGTACACGGGGCGCGCGTTTGGCGGACTGCTATCGCTCATTCGGGAAGGACGGTGGGGAAAGGGCCAGCGGGTGCTCTTCTGGCACACGGGCGGAACACCGGCCCTGTTCGCTTTTACCGATATGGTGATTTAACCTAAGCCAACACCTCCAAGGTCAGGCAACCTCGCGGCGATCTTGGAACATTGCATTGTATAACTCTCGCTTCATCACAGCAATACGCATAGGACAACAGCGAGCAGGAGAAAAATCGACTCCTACTCGGCTGTCCACGTAGCACGGTATCCCCCCAAGAATTCTTACGGCGTTGATATTGTGGGGAAGAATATGAAACGAGGACGCGAGGCTACCAGGGTAACTAAAGGTGTTGGTGTGAGTGTAGGGGTATAAGTAGGTGTAGAGGTCGGCGTAAGTGTGGGAGTAGACGTAGGAGTAAGGGTTGGTGTCGATGTTGGGGTGGGGGTAGGCGTAGGGGGCAGTTGTTCTGCAAAGCCAAAATACTCTGCAGGTAATTGCTGGCATCGCCCTCTGATTGTTATCTGGCGCGGATTTTGCGTTGTGGATGTCCATCCATTTGGTGGGTTTACAAATAGGCTGTAAGTTCCAGGGGGAACACCGTAAAAGGTAAAGAGCCCTGTCGAACGCGTTATTGTTTGCAAGGTCACATTTCCCTGAATTGTAACAACTAGTCCTCCTAAACCTGACTCACCTACCCCCATCTTTCCATCGTAATTTTGATCGTGGAATACATATCCCCAAATTCGATTATAACAAGGCGTAGGTGTGGGGGTAGGTGTGGGCGTGGATGTAGGCGTAGGTGTAAACGTCGGTGTGGGTGTAAAAGTGGGGGTAGGTGTGGGTGTAGGGGTAGGCGTGTAAGTAGGTGTGAATGTGGGAGTAGGCGTAGGATCCAATTCGAAGTTGTAAAGCGTATCGTCAGATGTGCCAAAAGCAATGCGGATGTTGTCTACAGCCCCAATGAATGAATTACCCCATCCAGAGCCAATACCTACGTTAATGCCCACTATCAATGTATTTGCGTTCAAATCTGGGGCAATAGGATCACCAGGTATACCTTGCGGGTTCCCCGTAATCCAATCTGCAAGTGTACTGTTGTAATTTTGGACGACACCACTTCCTCCAGGCCCACTGATAATGTACATCCAAAACCTATCGTTAATTATATCGTGAGTATTCCACACATCCTCTGGATAGGTAAGAATACCATTATAAACGGGTTCCCATATAAGATATCCTGCCGTGTCATCACTTGTGTCTCCCGGCGTACCTGGGTCGTGATAGAAAATCAGTCGAAATGCGGGGGCAAAATGTGCCGCGGTCGTAGAAGAACTAGATCGATATGCATCAAACTGCAAACGAGTGATATTGCCCAGGACTCTACCGGGCACCACATTCCACAAAAGTGTGAAATCGGCCTTGTCTTGCCCTGGAGTCACCGTAAAACTTTCAAACTTGAGAGACCCACTACCGTTTCGCGGATAGTCTCCTGTAATCGCAACGGTTGCATCAGACCGAGTGTAGGGAGTCCACCCCTGCAGATTACTTGGGGTCACAATAACCGTCGCATAAGCCCATACAGGGAGTGCAAATACCCCAATAATCATTAGGCATGTAATTATTATTCCTCTCAGCCGCATCGTATACTCCCCCTCGTGTATACACGAACGCACGATGAGGCGTTTGCATGTGACTGAACTCCCTCCTTATCATAGATCCCACTCCGAAAGTAACCATATATAGGTGCCTTTCTTCCGACAATAGTATTTTGCCTCAACGCGAAATCATGGGCAAATACACCCGACGATTACTAAGTGTACTCCCCCCGTCATCAACCTCGGGTATGGTGACCTGCCACGGGCCGTATGTCTGTCCCTCGTTGTCTTCCAGTCGGTAATCATATGCCGTCCCTGGGTACACGTTGGTGTCCTCGAATCCATAATAAGCGTAGGCTCCTGAGATGTACAAGGGTCCCAGGGGAGACGGAGTCAACTGCTTCCAATGCCCACCGGGAATGGCCCGCCAGATAGTAAACGTAGGAGCAGGTTCCCCTCCCAGATATACGGCCCACTCGAGTTGAACACCGGTAACGTACGCTTGTGCCGTAAAGGACACGACCTCCACAGCCGTGGGCGAGATGTAGCCGAAGTCCAGGGTCAGGTCTTCCGTATGGTTCAACGTCAACGTGGTGGAGAGTAGATTGCCCGATGTAGACACAAAGCCGTTGATGGAAGCGGGTGCCGTTACGGTGTACGTGCCGGGCAGGAGATCCGCGACCGTATAATGCCCCGTGATGGACGTTGTGACCGTGATATCTATTGTCTGGTGAATGATGTTCACGCCTGTGACATGCAGAGGTACGTTGGGCACTCCGTTCGTTTCATCCGCGTCTTGCACGCCGTCGCCATCCGAATCGATCCAGGTACGATCGCCAATGCGCCCCTTCACGATATCACCGAAGTTGTTGTCGGTGGTCGAACCGGAGGGGCCGACGACAATTAGATCAACCCGGCGGATATTGGGAGTCGTGTCTTGGAGTCCGTCGGGCTGGGTTTCGACGACGAAGTAGGTGGCGGGCAAGTAATTGCTGAACGTGTACGCCCCGTCGGGTGCCGTGTTCTTACACTCTTGTTGGGTATCACCGGCATCGTAGGTGCCATCACCGTCGTCCTTGTAGAGACACACTTCCACGCCGCCGATGCCGGCCTCACCCACGTCCTGCTGACCATCCTCGTCCCAGTCGTAGAAGACCGTTCCCGATATGTTCCCCTTACCCGCGTAGCCAAAGTCTGCATTGTTGTAGTCCTGGCCGTAACTTACGGTCACTAAGTGAGGTTCTGGACCGCTCTGGGTGCCGGAGATGAAAGTATATCCGCTCAGGGCGGGGCTATCTTCGTCCACGTCCACCCAATAGGTTCCTGCGTGGAGCATGGTGAAGTCGTAGGCGCCATCTCCTGAAGTGACCTGGGTCGCGATAAGAACATCATCCGTACCGGGCTCAAAGTTGCTGTCACCGTCGTCCCGATAGAGGCGAACGGTTACACCGTTGATGCCATAGCCCGCGCCCTCGTCTTGGAGGCCATTTCCGTTTGCATCGTTCCAGATGTAGTCGCCAATGCTGGCCGGGGCACGACAAGTAATGCTGGCGGTGTCACTCTTTGTCGGGACGATCTGATCAAACTCGTCCAGCCCGTCATGCACGGTGGCCGTATTTGTTGCCGACGATTCTTCCTGGATGGCCACAAAGGGGACGGTGATTTCGAACGATTCACCCGGGGCTAAATCCTGACCGAAGGAGGTCGTCAGGTCCGCCCAATTGATGACGTTCGTGCCCGACGTGCTCTCCCGCGGAGTTGCTGATTTCGGATCGTAATACAGACATGAACTAAATTCATCGCGCAAGGGAAGCCAGACGATGGTCGTTCCGCCTGTGTTCGTTATGTGGATGGTAAAGGTCACATGCTCGCCCACAAGAATGACGTTTCCGGCAGGCGCATCGACCGCTTTTGAGATCTCGATGTCAGGCGGTGAGACGGGTGTTGGCGTGGGTGTTTGCGTGGGTTCTGGGGAGGACGAAGGAATGACGGTCGGACTAATGGGCACATCCTCAGTGCCGTCCTTCGGCGGCGAGTTGTGGGCTGAAGGCACGCCTACCAGGATGTCGTCGCCACCACACACGCTTATATCTATGCTGGTCTCGTAAATGACCGCCCATTCCCACTGGAAGTCCGTATCGAACCCCGGATAGGAAGCGGGGAGTTCGTCTGGCGTGGAAGAATGGAAGGGGGATTTATAGGTCTTGTCACTGGTTCGCGTTCCCCCGAGCGTGATGTCCCACGGCGAGTTGTTGAGATTCCAGACCAGGGAACTCGCGGACGCGATCAGGCCCGGTGGAGGGGTGCCATACCCATCATCCCCCGTATAATCCGAGAACCAGGTGTCCGTACCGGAGTCGTAATCGGCGTAGTCCTGCTTCCAATTCCAGGAGTTACTCCCGCACGAGAGCACGAATTCAACGTGGTCGGACTTAACCAGGTCCTTAAACCTGTGTTTCGGCGATGTCCAGCCCGCATCGGCTAGGTATGCAACATCGTCGGGGTCATTTTTATCTCCAAATACGTTGTCGTTGACAGAAGGGTCGACCCGCATGAGCAGATAGAGGGTATCGCCGACCAAGTTGTAGTAGAGCGTTCCCCGCCCGCCATCGGCACTGCCCAACACATAGTAGTTGGCTTCGTCCCCACTGTACAGACCGTCTACGGTGGGAACGCCGGCTGTGCTTTGCAGGGCGAGGTTCGCGCGCGAAATGCGGTACATGCCCGCGGTGTTTTCCTGTCCGGACCCAACAACGTCAGCCCCGGCTCCAAGTCTTACGAGAAAGAGCAGGACTAAGGCTACAATAAGTCCGACCAGGATTGGTGTCACTCTCTTCATGATAATTCCTCTTATGTTTGTGGCGCCGAAAGTTCCCTATACGAATAAAATCTGTTTCTATTCTATTGTATCATGTAGAGTGGCGGCTTCACCTTACAAATTGCTGTCAATTCTTCAACTTGTAGCACATCATTATGCACTGTATACCGCATCTTCACGGCTCCGGGGCAAAGATCTCTCAGCGGGGCATATTAGGGACTTCCCCACCCGGCCAAAGCGCAGTACAATTTGGCATGTTGATGTGTCCCATGCTTCGTGGCTGAAAGGAGATGCCGATGGCACATTTGAGTGGTGTGTTCGCTCCCATTGTGACCCCCTTTCAACTTGACAGCACGAGCATCGATTACGCGTGGATTCCCTATCTCCTTTCGTACTTGCGTAAACAGGGGCTGGATGGCGTGGTGCCCATTGGAACAACGAGTGAGGGCACTTCTCTCTCCTTGCACGAGCGCAAGACGTTGCTGGACACGGTGATGGCCCGCAAGGGGAACTTGCGCGTGGTCGCGGGCGTGGGAACGCCTTCTCTTACAGAGACCATTGAGTTGACGCGGCATGCGTTTGCCTCGGGCGTGGACAGTGTGCTCGTGTTGCCCCCGTATTACTGGCGTAGCGTGTCCGACAAGGGACTTCTCCACTACTTCCGCACCCTGTGCGACCGCGCGCTGGAGCCCGGGCAGAAAATCATGCTTTACCATATCCCTCAGATCAGCGGCGTGCCCATCACCCTTACCCTGCTGGATGGCCTGATGGAGACCCACGCGGAGTGCATTCTCGGTCTCAAAGATTCCACGGGCAATGCCAACAGTCTCGTCCAGTTCGTGCGCCGGTATCCCACATTACGCATCTTCGTGGGCAGCGACAGGCTGGTGGCATTTGCCTATCAAATCGGCGCCGCGGGCAGTATCACGGCCTGTGCCAACCTGGTGCCCGCGGCCATCCAGCGCATTCGGACCAAAGTGCAAAGGGGCGAGGATGTGGAGGAGGACCAGGCCGCGCTGGACGCGCTGCGGGAATTGCTTGATGAATACCCGCCCCTGCAGGCCAGCATCAAGGTGTTGCTCACACGCTTGGCCCACGTTCCTCTTACGTTCGTACGTCCCCCGCTGGTGAACCTGACACCCCACCAGCGCGCGGAGTTGCTGGAAAAAGCCAGGGGCCTGAAAATTCTGGTGGGACTCCTGTGACGCATCCCCAGGGAGGATGCACCCAGACATCGTCAAACTTTTAGGAGGTCAACCCCATGCTTGAGCGTGAAGTTCTCACCTGGAATGATGTCGATGCGCTGATTGACATGCTCATTCCTCAATTTACCCATTCCTTCGATGCCTTGCTCATGATCACGCGTGGGGGCATCGTGCCTGGAGGCATCCTGGCCGAAGCCCTGGATATTCGCTACGTGCTCACCGCGGCCGTGCGCTTCCCCGACGCGGAGGGGGTCGAGAAGCGCCTGGCCTGGCCCACCTTTCTCCAGTTTCCCGAGGATGCCCTGCTGCACGACCGTCGGGTGCTTATCGTGGACGACGTGTGGGACGACGGGCGCACGATTATGACGGTGCGCGGGCGAGTGGAACAGGCGGGCGCGTACCCCGAGATGGCGGTCCTCCACTACAAACCCACCCAATCCTTATTCCCCAAACATCAACCCGATTACTACGCGGCCATCACGGACAAGTGGATCGTATATCCCTGGGAATTGCGTCGAGGTGGGGAGATGGTAAGGCCCATTACTCCGCCCCTCACCTGATAATTAAGGACGAGGACAAGAGTAAGGCTGCATGGGCATGACCAGACGATGGACGATAGACGATGGACAGCCATCGTCTGTCGTCCTTACGTCCGACGGTGAACGGCTTTTGTTTACTTCGTTAGAAGAGGATCCACCCCCAGGTGCTGGGTAGAAAGGCCGTGTAGGGGGAGGTGGTTCCCAGGGTGATGCCCATGATGCGCGCGGCCAGGGGCGGGTGCTTTGCCGCCTTGCGGATGAGGATATCCAACGCGCGCGGGCGCATGACAATGGGCCGCAGTCGGCGCAGCCCGCGGAACACATGCCCGAAGCGACGGTGCAGGCGCCACGCGTAGGGCCACAGCGCGCGAGCGTCTGTTTCACCCAACAACGCCGAGTGCGCCACCTCCGCGGCGATCATGGCGCTCTCCATCGCCAGGTCGATCCCCTCCCCCGTGACGGGGTTGACCAATCCCGCGGCCTCGCCCACCACCAACCACCCCGCGCCTGCCACCGAGTGGGAGGGGAAATCGGTGCGTATAGGGTAGCCGCGCACCTGCGCCCGCGGTGCCGCCCTGCCCAATCGCTCCCGCAATTCGTCGTTTCCCTGCAGGAACGAGCGAAGCACCTGTGCCGCTGAACGCAATACTTTGGCCGTGTTGGAACGATAGATGCCGATCCCGATGTTGGCTTCCTCCTCGGAGGTGGGGAACACCCACCCGTAGCCGGGGTAGAGATCGCGCGTGAAGAAGAACTCCAGCGCGGGCTGAAGGTTCTCCACGCCCTGCCAGTAGCCGCGCACGGCCACAATTTCATGGGGCGGCTGAAATACCAGGCCCAATCGCCGCAGCAAAGCAATGTTCGCGCCCACGGCCAGAATGACCAGTCGCGCCCGGTAGGTGGACACCGTCCCCTCGCGTTCCACCACCACCCCCACCACACGACGGCCATCCTGCAGAACATCGCGCACGCGCGCGCCCGCCAGGAACCGACTGCCCGCCGCTACCGCCTCCTGACGCAAGAGGTCGTCCAACGGAAGGCGGGGGAGCACGTACCCCCGCGGGGGCAGGGGTGACACGTGCGGGTCAAAGGGCAGGGAGAAGGAGACGCCAGAAGGAGCGACGAGGCGGGCGTGGGTGACGGCAAAAGCGTGATTGGCGACACGGCTTTCGAGGCCGAGTCGTTGGAGGGTGTGAACCGCGCGCGGGGTCAGGCCGTCCCCGCACACCTTCTCGCGCGGGAAGCGCGCCCGATCCAGAAGGAGCACATCCCATCCCTGGCGAGCCAGGAGCATCGCGGTCACACTGCCCCCTGGCCCCGCGCCCACGACAATGACATCCGCGTCTTGCATGGCCTTTTGTCCCAGAATCTCCGCACTTTGGCGGACCTCAAGGGTTTATTTAGAGCACTGGATCGAAGTTATCTATTGTTAGACGAAGTGACGATGGACGATGGTCTATCGTCTATCGTCCATCGTCAACACGTCACCCTCTGTTCTCATACACAAAGCGCATACCGTGGCAGTCCTGGGCGAGTGAACTTGACAGGCGAACGGTTAGGCGCAACAATGAGTCCACCCACCTTTGATTCACCACGGAGGATAAGACCCATGAGCACGTGGACCATTCCCGGATTTCGGGCTGCGGGCATGGCCTCGGGCATCAAGCCTGACGGCAAGCCCGACCTGGCCCTGATCGCCAGCGATGTCCCCTGTGTGGCGGCCGCGGTCTTCACACAGAACGCGTTCGCCGCCGCGCCCGTCCAGTACGACCGCAAGTTGATGCGCGTGGCCGCGCAATCCTTGCGAGCCGTGCTCGTCAATTCGGGCAACGCCAACGCGTGCACAGGTGAGACGGGCATGGTGCACGCGGCCAGCATGGCTCACATTGTAGAAAACACGCTTGGATTGCCCAAACGAAGCACCTTTGTGATGTCCACAGGCGTCATCGGTGTGCCCCTGCCCATCGAACGTGTTCGAGAGGGGGTGCCTAAACTGGCGGAGCAACTGCGCGCGGATGGCTGGCCCGACGCCGCGCGCGCGATCATGACCACCGACTCCTTCCCCAAGATGGCGTACCATCCCTTGCCTGAACCTCTCGCGCCTGCGGCCATCGGCGCGATTGCCAAGGGCGCGGGCATGATTCACCCCAACATGGCCACCATGCTCGCCGTGCTGGTGACAGATCTCGCCGTCGCTCAGCCCGTCCTGCAGGAAGCCCTCACCTACGCGGTGAACCGTTCCTTCAACCGCATCAGTGTGGACGGGGACACGAGCACAAATGACACGGTGGTCATGCTGGCCAACGGCCTGGCAGGAGGGGAGCCCATCGCAAACACAGACGACCCTCGCTATCCCCTATTTCGGGACGCCGTGACCCAAGTGTGCACCCAGTTGGCGCAGGCCATTGTGCGCGATGGGGAGGGCGCGACCAAGTTCGTCACCATTCGCGTGCGTGGGGCCGCGTCGGATGAGGACGCGGAACGCGCGGCCCGAGCCGTGGCCAATTCGCCCCTGTGCAAGACGGCCTTCTTCGGCGGCGACCCCAACTGGGGCCGCGTGTTGGGCGCGGTGGGATATTCGGGGGCCAC
>JALWHQ010000269.1 GCA_026983525.1 Anaerolineae bacterium
GGAGAACAGGGGATACGTGGGGCGTGATACGTGATGCGTAATGCGTGATGCGTGATGCGTGAGGCGTGATACGTGATGCGTGATGCGTGATGCGTGATACGTGAGGCGGCATGTGGGATGCGGGGGGCGTAATGCGTAATGCGTAATGCGTGAGGCGGGAGGTGGGATAGGGGAAGGGGGCGGTCGAGCAGGCAGGACGGAATCCTCATTTTCACTTTTCACTTTGCACTTTTCACTCTTTCGGGCAGGAGAGCGTCATCCATGGAAATGGCACAACTTGAACAGATGGTGACCTGGTTGGACCAGCAGCGCCGTCGCGCGGATCAGGACCTTCGTCAATTGGAACAGCGTCTCACCGCGCAGATGGGTGTCATGGAGGAGCAGGCGCGGCGCATCCAACAGTTGGAAGCGGAACTGGCAGCCGCGCGCGCCCAACTCGCGGAACAGACCTCGCTCCATGAGGCCCTGGAGAACCTGCGCAACGAAGTGCGGGCGATGATCGACCGGCTCGAGGAAGAGCGCCTTGCCCGCGAGCGGGATCAGGAGCGCTTGCGCGCGGCCGAGCGGGAGAAGTGGGCGCGCGACCTGGCCGATTTACGTAAGGAATTGGAGCGGATTTCCCCCTTGGAAGAGGGTATCGTTCAGCAAAAATCTGAGACCAGACGTTTGAATGAGGTCGTGCTGCAGCTCAGGGAGCAGGTCATCGAGGCGCAACGCCAGGCCGAGGAAGCCGTCCGAACGAGCGCTCTCCTCAAGGAGCAGCGCACCCAGGATCACAAGCGCATTGGTCAACTCCAGGGCGAAACCGTTGAACTCTTCCGCAGACTGGAAAGCACCATCGGCAAACTCACGCTCCTCGAACAGAAGTTGCAACGACAGGAGACGGCCATCAAGCAAATTGCGCAGACGAGCGAGGAGGTCAAGGCTGCCCAGGATGTGTTTTTGGAGGAGATACGGCGTGTCGATGTGGATCGCCAGCACAAGATGAACGCCTGGGAGAAAACCTTTGCCGAGATACAGGAGCAAATCGCCCAATTCAAGGAACACATGGAGCGCTTCCAGGTTCAGTACGACAAGGCCGGGCAGGCCGTGAAAACCATCGAGGGCATCCAGGCCGCGCTGCAGCGGGATATCCACGAGATTCGCGAGGCCCAGCGCGTGGCCGAAGAGCATCTCCGCGCGGCCATGCGCGATTTCGAGACCGAGCAGGAAAAGCGCTGGAAGAAGCAACTGCTCGAATGGGAGTACAAGTTCCAGGAACAGGAACGCCAGGTCACCGCGTTGAAAGGCCTTTTGGAAGCGGCACAAAAGCAACTGGCGCTTCACACCGAACTCCTCGACGTCCTTTGGCGCCTGCAAGAAGAGTGGGGCTCCCACCAGTTGGGCGCTGCTCAGGGCGTGCTGCAACTCATCGAGGAAATGGCGGAACGCCGTGAGCGAGCCCTCAAAACCTACCAGCGGGTCGCGGCTTCCCGCAAGGCTGCGCCCGCGGCTGAATCCTCCTCGTAGGCATTCGGACGACCCATGCACGTCATCGGCACGGCAGGACACGTCGACCACGGCAAATCCACCCTGGTCAAGGCCCTCACGGGCATCGACCCCGACCGCTTGAAAGAAGAAAAAGCCCGCCAGATGACCATCGACCTGGGCTTTGCCTGGCTCACCCTGCCCAACGGGGAAGAGGTGGGCATCGTCGATGTGCCGGGGCACATCGATTTTATCGAGAACATGCTGGCCGGGGTGGGGAGCATCGATGCCGTCCTCTTCGTGGTCGCGGCAGACGAGGGGGTGATGCCCCAGACGCGCGAGCACCTCGCCATCCTTGACCTGCTGGGCGTGCCCACCGGCGTCGTCGCGCTCACCAAAGTGGATCTGGTGGACGAGGAATGGCTGGCCTTGGTCGAGGAGGACGTGCGCGACATCCTGCAGGGCACCGTCCTGGCCGATGCCCCTATCGTCCCCGTATCGGCCATCACCGGCCAAGGCATTGCCGAAGTGCTTCAGGCCCTTTCCCACATTTTGCAGACGACCCCACCGCGGCCGGACCGGGGACGGCCGCGCCTGCCCATCGACCGGGTGTTTACTGTGGCCGGGTTTGGCACTGTGGTGACCGGCACGCTCATCGACGGGAGCCTGACCGTGGGGCAGGAGGTGGAGATCCTGCCGAGTGGGGTGCGGGGGCGCATTCGCGGCCTGCAAACCCACAAGCGCCAGCGGGAGCGGGCCACCCCCGGCAGTCGTGTGGCGGTGAACATCAGCGGTGTGGAAAAACGCCACGTGCGGCGGGGGGATGTCCTCACCCTGCCCGGCTTGCTGCGCCCGACCACCCTGGTCGACGTCCAGATGCGGGTGCTGCCCGACGCGGGACGCCCTGTGCGCCACAATGACATGCTCGATTTCTTTGTCGGTGCTGCCGAGGTCCCCGCGCGCGTGCGCGTCCTCGGCGCGGATGAGATTCCTCCCGGGGAGACCGGGTGGGCCCAACTCGTGCTCCGGCGACCCGTGGTAACGGTGCGGGGCGACCGGTTCATCGTGCGCTGGCCCTCCCCCAGCGCCACTGTAGGGGGCGGCGAGGTGGTAAACCCGTATCCGGGGCGCAAGTACAAGCGTTTCCGCCCCGAGGTTGTGGAGGGGTTGCGCCTGTTGGCGAAGGGAGATCCCGAGTCGGTGGTCATGTACGTGGTGGAGCGCTGGGGGCCGTTGCCCGTGGCGCGCATCGTCGAGCAAAGCGGCCTGAGCGAGGAGGAGGTCGCGGGGGCACTTGTGGCCCTTGTCGAGGCCGGCCGTCTGGTCGTGCCCGGAGATGGGGTGCCCCCGAAGGCGGATGCGTGGGTGTTCAGCGCGCACCAGTGGGAGCGCGCGCTCGCCCGCCTGCGGGAGACGTTGGCCGCCTACCACCGGGAGCACCCCTTGCGGCGGGCCATGCCCCGCGAGGAAGTCAAGCACCGCCTGGAGGGACGACGCCCCTGGCCCCCCCAGGTGTTCCAGGCCGTCGTGGATGACGCGCGCGGGGCCGGCTGGCTTGTCGAAGAGGCGAGCGGTTTACGGCTCGCGACCCACGAAGTGCGCTTTTCCCCGGAACAGGAAAGGGCCATTGCCCGTCTTTTGGAGGAATTCCGGCGCCGGCCACACATGCCGCCCACCTTTCAGGAGGCCGCGGCCCAGGTGGGCGAGGAGGTCGTCCTCGCGCTCGTCGAGCGGGGGGATTTCGTTCGGGTGAGCGATAACATCCTTTTCCTGGCCGATACATATGAGGACATGGTTGCCCGCGTGCGCACGTTCATCACCGAACACGGGGGCATTACGGTCGCCCAGGCGCGCGACCTGTTTGGGTCCACGCGCAAGTACATCCTGCCCTTTATGGAGCACCTGGACGCGCAGCATATTACCCGACGCGTGGGGGATGTGCGGATGCTGAGGAAATCGGAGGGATGAGACGACGGAGCGAGGTCAGACGATGAACCTGCCGGCAAAGTGGACATCTGTGGAGATGATACTTTACGATGTGCTGTACATCTCCTACTTACTGCCTGTGGAACGGGTGCGGCCGTTCGTGCCCGAGCGGCTACCCATCGCTACAGTGGACGGCGAGTACACCTTTGTGTCCGCGGTGTTCTTCCACGTGCTGGAAGCCAAGGCCGCGCGCTTGCCCTCTCCCCGCGTGTCCTACAATCAGGTGAATGTGTACACCTTCGTCACCGCCCCGAAATCAGGGGAGCACGCGATCTATTTTCTGAGGAAGGGGATGACGAGCAAGGGCGTGGCGCGCGCGGCTCGCTGGCTGCGCATGCCCGTCGAACTCATCGAGTTGGAATTGACGCCCCGCCGCGACAAGCGGTTGCGCTATGAACACTACGCCCTGCGGGGGACCTGGCACGGGGCCATCCACATCGAGGCGGATGAAGTGGCCCCCCGACTGGAAGCGCTCCCCCCCTTCGCCAGCGGGCAGGAGGCGGTCGTTTTCCTTACCGACCCCCTCGTCGGCTTTTACGGCAACGCGGGGTGGGTGTGGCGTCTCGATGCCTGGCACCCGCGCTTTCAGCCGCGCGTGGCTCGGGCCACGCGCGTGGAAATGCCCATCCTGGCGGAAATGGGCCTGCTCAAGGAGGACGAAATTGCCCAACCCTACAACGTGTTGCTCGCACCACGTGAACACTTCCTCATCCATCTGCCCCCGCGCCGGGCGTGAGCGACAGGCGCCATGACGTGGTATCCCGTGCCCGATTTTCGAAGGGAGTATCGAGGCCGCCCACGTGGGGAGGTGGCCGATTTCTTCCCTGTGCTGCCCGCGCCCTTCACCCTTTCCATCGTGCGAGAGGGATGGGAAGCCGCCGCGCGCGCGCTGGCCGCATCCCTGGACACGGACGTGACTGCCGGGTGGCGCGTTGAGGGCGGTCAGGTCTGGACGGATGAGGATTTTTGGCGGAGGGTGGGGCTTGCCCTGGCTGTGCCTTCCGCAACCCTCGGGCGCGTCCTCGGGTTCCCCGAATGGGGAGAGGGGATTCGGCCCACGAAAAAGCAGCGGCGGTTCGGGTTTCTGCGGCGCAGGGCGCGCAAGGGCCTGGATGAGAAAACCCTCACACGTATCCAAGAAGTGGCTCAGCGGGTTGCCCGCTGGGAGCGGCAGGTGAGGCGCCTGTCCTGGACGCAGGCGGATATCCTCCAGGTCATGGAGGAAATTGCCGAGCGGATGGGGGTGGTGTTGTGGGGAT
>JALWHQ010000270.1 GCA_026983525.1 Anaerolineae bacterium
TGTGGTAGTGGCGGAGGATGGCGTCGACGTCGGAGAGGGCGAGGGGTTTTTCGTCGGCCAGGGCTTTGATGTGCGCGGTGGCTTCCTTGATCTGGGCGTCGGTCAGGTTGAGGCCGAGTTGCTGCACCCGGTGTTTGATGGCGTTCCAGCCCGTGAGGCGGTGGGCGATGTGGATGTACCGGGTCATGCCGAAGTCCTCGGGGCGGATGGCCTCATAGGTGTCGGGGCTGTTGAGGATGGCCTTGGCGTGAATGCCCGCTTTGTGGGTGAAGGCGGTAATCCCTGTGATGGGGTTGTTGAAGGGCACCTGTACGCCCACGATATCAGCCACCAGGTTTTCCACTTCCCGCAGCATGGGCAGGTTGTACTTCTCCACCAACGTCTTGTCCACGGTGTACAGGCGGGCGATGAGTCCACCGAGAGGGGTGATGCCGTTGCGCTCACCAATGCCCAGGACCGTGGTGTCCACGTGGGTCGCGCCCGCTTCCAGGGCCATATACGCGTTCGCCACCGCGCAGCCCGAGTCGTTGTGGCCGTGGAACTCGATGTCGCAGGAGACGACTGAGCGCAGGGTGCGCACCAGGTCGTACACCTGCAGCGGAGTGGCAATGCCCACCGTGTCCGCAATGCCAACCCGATCTACCCCCATCTGGTCGACGGCCTTGTAAATGGTGAGGAGGTCGACCAGGTCGGAGCGGAAGGAGTCCTCGGTGGAGAAACGCACTTCGATGTGAGGGGCCTGTTCCCGAATGTACGTGATGACCTCGCGCGCCATGTCGATGATCTCGGGAATGGACTTGCCGTGGGAGAACTGGCGCAGTTGGGACGACGTGCCGATCACCATGTCGATGCCGTCCACGCCCGTGTCGATGGCCCGCTGCGCGTCGTCGATGCGGGTGCGAATGTGGGTGAGCACTTTGGCGCGCAGGCCCAGGCTGGCGATGAGCCGACAGTCCGCCTCGCTCTGGGGCGAGGCCATGGGGGAGGTGAGTTCCAGGTACTCGACGCCGAACTCGTCCAGCGCGCGGGCGATGCGAACTTTCTGCTCGGGGGTGAACCACGCGCCCACAAATTGCTCGCCCTCCCTCAAGGTGGATTCGATGATGGCGTACCGTTCGATGGGCATGGTGAAGACCTCCTTTTGTGCGTGATACGTGATGCGTGATGCGTGATGCGTCGTGCGTCTTGCGTCGTGCGTAAAAAGAAGGCCCCCGGCGGTGTGTGCTTCCGCCGGGGGCCGGTCCTGCTGCGCTGGGGGATGATACACGTCACGCGCGCCAAGGATCGGGCCCCCGGCCCGGCTTCTTGACGCGCTTGTTTGCGGGGTTGCAGGTTGGCAGGTTAAAGGTTACAGGTTGGGCTATCCCCCCTTTAACCTTTAACCTGGAACCTGGAACTGTTCTTCCCTCTTTCCCACTTTCCCGGCTAACCACACGCCTTGCACTTCCAGCCATCATGCTCAATCCCATAAAAAAATCGCCGGTACCCTGGTCGGATACCGGCGGTATGTGCGTGTTCGTTTCATGTGCGTGCACAGACGGCACCCGACCTCAGGGGCTTCCCTCCTTCTTGCTCTTCTTGGACTTGGGCTTGCAAAACGTCGAGACCGTCATGTGCACTAAACCCATCCGATAAATGGATGTTATGTATAGAAATAGTGCCTTTGTAAGCCACAATTGTACGGCGTTTGGGCTGGTTGTCAAATTCGAGATTTCCGTGTGTGTATTTCGAAACTGGACTTTTGATAAACGGCCGCCGGCCGTAAGGAAGAAAGGTGAGTGGGAAAAGAATCGCGGGGTAGGGGGGAGTCTCTTGAAGGCCATGCTTTATCGTAAGAAGCAAGAAGGTTGACCTCCCGGCAGATCTTCACAAGCGTTCGGTCACGACAACGCCCACAGCATGAGGACCAACGTGCGCGGCCAAAATGGGACCTGCTTCCCGAATTACAATGGAATCTCGAGAAATGTTCAGAGCAACGGCCAACTCGTCAGCCAGCGCAGCAGCAGCAGTAGGATGTCGGGTGTGGGGGATGAGCACATGTTCTATAGGAGCGGAGTGTAACGTATGTTCCTTGAGCGCCTCCAGCGCTCGGCGATAGGAACGTTGCACACCGAGTAGTAGCACGCGTCCTTCCACCACGTGTAGAAGCACCTTTACCCTGAACGTACGTGCCACTCTTCGTATTAGAGGCATCAGGTAGGCAATACGCCCACCCTGCTCTGCCCAATCAATAGTATCCAACACAGCTCGCAGCCGGACGCGTGCCCGCAACTCCCTCAAATAGGCCAAAATTTCCGGCATAGTCGCGCCCGCTTGGGCCAGGCGTGCTGCTTCCCACACTTGAATACCTTCTCCGAGGCTTAGCGACCATGTATCGAACACCTGCATGTTCTCCCCGAACCCCTGAGCCGCCACCAAGAAGGATTGGTACACCGCGGATATTTTGCCGGTCAGGGTCAGGGCCAGTACCTGCTCTCCAGCCTCGATTAGGGGACGCGCGGCCGCTGCTACTGCGCCGGGCGCGGGCGCGGCCGTACGTGGTCGTCCTCCCAGACGAGTTGCCTCTGCCCAAAATCGGTCCGGGTTCGGCCACGTGTCTGACACGTCGTGCCCATCGATGCTGACATGGAGTGGGACCACTGTAATACCCAGCCGAGCGATGACTTCAGGAGGGAGATCGCACGCGCTGTCGGTCATGATACGGACCGCCATGTTCACCTCAACGGAAATACGCTTCAAACAAAGACCTTCACAATCTCATCGACAGAAGGAGGCTGCAATGGGTATGACCGTCCCTTCCGCACCACCGTACGTCCCTCC
Source organism: Anaerolineae bacterium (assembly GCA_026983525.1). Taxonomy (GTDB): domain Bacteria; phylum Chloroflexota; class Anaerolineae; order JAADDB01; family JAADDB01; genus S141-23. Next base: position 2,821 of record JALWHQ010000270.1, read on the forward strand.
TCATGGGGGAGTACGCGCCCGATCACGCGCGCGGGGATTCCCTCCTGCTCTAATGTCCGTACCAAATGAGGAGCCTCTCCCTCAGCGCAAGCGATCAGTAGCGCTCCCGACGCAATCGTGCCTAGAGGATCCAGACCATAAAGACTGCAAAGGAGTTTGCCCTCCGGCAAAATGGGGACTTCGTCGAGGTTCACCATCACCCCCACGCCCGACGCTTCAGCCATCTCCCAAATGCCTGTAAGCAGCCCGCCCTCCGTGGGGTCGTGCATGGCATGCACGAGGACAGTATCCGCTGCCAAGAGAGCGGCCCGTACCACACTAATGCCGGGTTCATGCAGGTAGTTAGCCGCCCTCTCAATGAGATCGTTGGAGATACCCCGGGCCAGTAACTCTTCTTTTCGCTCACGGGCAATGATTGCCGTACCTTCGATGGGCACACCACGCGCCAGGACCAGACTATCCCCAGGCTGTGCGCCTCCGGTGTGAATCACCCGCGCCTGTTCCACTTCCCCCAGCATCACACCGACTGCCAGAGGGCGCGTCAAATCATAGGTGATTTCCGTGTGCCCCCCAATGAGCGTAGCCCCGACCTCGGCACATGCCTCGGCCACCTGAACAAACATTCGCTCCACCCCCTCCTCGGTCGTCTCCCCCTCGGGGAGCAAGAACGTCACCAGGAACCATCGAGGGGCTGCACCCATGACGGCCACATCGTTGGCGTTCACGTGCACCACATACCAACCTATCTCGTCCGTGGCGAAGGTGATCGGATCCATCCCCGCAATAATCACGTCTTTCTGGAGACGGACCGCTGCAGCATCCTCTCCCAAATGGGGTCCCACAAGGACCTGGGAGTCCACACGGCTGTACTTGCGCAAAAGCCTGCTCAGTAATGCATGAGACAACTTTCCCGTGGGTAACAGGTTGGCCGCTCGCAACATGGTTCCTCCCAGATATTAGGATATCAATCTTGCGATGGGACAGGCTGCGCAGTTGGCTGAGGTTTCTGACCGCTGGATTCTTCACCAGGAGAGAGGGGGGTAGTGGCAGGGGACGGTTCTTGCGCTATGTCCTTTTTTTCCGGATAAGCGATGCGCGTATGGTAGATTCCGGCCAACATCTCCACGAAAGCCCGTCGAATACGGGTGAGATCCCGCAAGGTAAGAGGGGCTTCGTCCAATTGTCCTTCTTCCAGCCGTTCCAGAATGACGTCACGGACGATCTCGTCCAACTCCTGGCGGGTTTTTGGCTGGCGCGAACGGGCGATAGCCTCTACAGCATCAGCAAGCATCAAGATGGCGGTCTCCTTGCTACGCGGCTTCGGGCCCGGATACCGGAAATCTCGCTCATCTACCGCCGACGGGTCTCCTCCTGCAGCTTCCACGGCCTTACGGTAGAAGTATGCCACCAAGGTCGTGCCGTGGTGCTCCCGAATAAAGTCGCGAATGCGCTGGGGTAACCGGTATTGTTTGGCCAAGTCCTCCCCATCCATTACGTGACTGATGATAATCCGCGCAGAATCACGCGGGTCAAGTTGATTGTGGGGATTGATATCTCCCTGCTGGTTCTCGGTAAAGTAGTGAGGACGTTTGATCTTCCCTACGTCATGGTAGTACGTTCCTACACGTGTCAGGTATGGGTCGGCGCCAATAGCCGCGGCCGCGCGCTCGGCCAGGTTGCTGACCACTAGCGAGTGGTGATATGTACCGGGGGCCTTGGTAATTAATTCTTGAAGCAGTGGATGGTTGGGTTGAGCCAATTCCGCCAATTGTACGATGGTGACAAAGCCAAAAAGAAAGCCTAACACATAGAAGTTGACCAACGTTAGTCCCGCGGACAAGATGCCGTTCGCAACAGATAAAATGCCACGTATGATGAGATCGTTTAGGTCAACAACATTGTTGCCCAGAGCAAAGACCAGGATGACGATAACCTGGGCAACGATCATTGCTACAGCGCCCCACAGATACGTAACCAACCGAGTCGCCCGTTGGGTAATGAGGAGCATCACCAACGCACCAACACCCAAGTGGGCGGCGATCAACAGCGAATTTCCACCCATTCGTCCCAGGAGCGTAGCGATGAAAAGCAACACAATGATGGCAAGTTCCCGTCGCTGCACCGTACCCAGGGTAACAATGAGAGCAGCCAAAGGATACGTGTAGGGCAGAAAAGCGTGCCCCGGAATCATGGCTTTAGCCAATATAATGGCTCCCAGGGTCATGCCGTAGAGAATAAGGGGGGCATGTTCTTTCAGCCAAAAATCTTGGTAGTTCCAGTAGGTGTAAAACAACAGCACCACGACAAACAGCAGGACGAACAACCCCTCGGCCAGAACAGTCGTCCAGGTAATGTGCTTCCGGCGTAGGCCGAACTTGTCGAGTGCTTCCACTTGGGCTTCGGTCACCACCTCACCCGACCGCACAATGATTTCCCCGGCCTCATACTCGACGACGACTGGCTCGACCGATTCCCTGGCTTCTTGTCGCAAACGCTCGGTCTTTTCCAGGTTAGGAAACGTATTAGGACGCATCAGGGCTTGGACGATGCGAGCTACTATGGTGGCTTCCTTCTCAGATAGGCGGCTTTGATCCACCAAAAGAGGTACATTAGCCCGCACGACCGCGATATCACTCTCACGGATTTCACGACTCATGGCCAGGCGCAGAGTAGCCAAGGATTCCTCAGCCACGACGCGCCACCGTGATTCGGGCATGGTGGCGATAGACCGGGCCATGTCCTCAGACAACGCCAAGTCGGCAATAGCTTGGATTTCACGAGTTTTCTGCTCTACAGAGGCATAGGGGTTAGCCCGAACCGTGTCGATAAAGTCAATGATGTCACGTAGTCGGTTGAGTTGACGCCGCGCGACTTGGGGTTGAGGGGCATCGTACACCTCGTGTACACGTTGGGCTGCTTCCTCCCGCGCGCGACGGGTGAGGACATCGCTCTCGTAACGGAGGTCGCGCGGTGCTCGAATGTCCACCGGTGAGACGTCTCCCACCTCCAAAGCCACACGCTTCCCCGGGACGATGTCCAGCACAAGGAAAATCGTGGCGAGCACGAGGAAAATAAGGGAGAAAAAGAGGACACGCGCAACATCCGCCCCACTGGGAGCGATTTCCGTTCCGGGCCGAAGGAGTTGGGCAGAAAACAACGCATCCCAACCCCGGGCATGTTGCTGGCGGTTCATCAGTTTATGCCGTTTGCGTGTGGCGGTGACGTGGGGGATGGAGATGTCAGGGTTCGCGCGCTACCAGACGCGATAAGAGGTCGCGCACGATACGACTGACCTCCTTGCCGTCGGCGCGCCCGCGCATTTCCGCCATGAGCACCTTCATCACTTTGCCCATATCACGTGGGCCTGTAGCCCCCACCTCAGCAATAACCTCACGGGCCCGAGCCTCGATTTCTTCGGGCGTCAACTGGCGAGGTAAGTACTTGCGCAAGATCTCAAGTTCGGCCTGTTCCTCCTCGGCCAAGTCCTGACGATTGCCCTTAAGGTAAGCCTCGATAGCCTCCTCGCGCTTCTTGACTTCCCGGGCGATGAGTTGGACAATCTCCTCGTCGCTGAGTTCGCGCAATGCTTCTCCCTCACGCTCCGCGCGGCTTATCGTCGTCATCAAGGTGCGCAACGCGCGCTTACCCGCGGCATCTCCTTTGCGGATAGCATCCTTCAAATCAGACTCGATACGCTCTTTTAGTGACATAGGTCGTTTCCGGCTCCTTATCGAGACCTACAGTCTTCCATACAGATAAGTCCAGCCCGATTATAGCCCTATGATGAATGTATGTCAATCCACTTTGCATGAGGGCAAAAGCCACTCTATCGTTGGACGTAATAGCGATGACCTGCAGATGAGAAACGGGGCCCGCGATTCCTCGGGCATTCTCTCCACATGGACATATACACACGCTTTTAGTCCGGTGCTCATTTCGTAGCGAGACGGCCATCCAGTTCCAGGTCTTCGGCAATGCTCTGCATGGCCTCGAGCACCACCCCCACATGCTCCCACAGGTCAATACCCAGTTCCTGCGCGCCCAGTTCAATGTCGGCCCGGTTTACTCCCGCGGCAAACCGCTTGTCCTTCCACTTCTTCTTGATGCTCTTGATCTTGACGCTGCGGATGTCCTTGTCCGGACGCACGAGGGCCACCGCTGTGATGAGGCCGGTAAGTTCGTCCACCGCAAACAAGGTCTTGGCGAGCAACGTGCGCCGGGGGACGCCCATGAAGGGCGCGTGGCCGGCCACGGCTTCGATGAGTTCCTCCGGCCAACCCCACTCCCGGAAGAGGCGCAGTGCTGTGCGCGGGTGCCCCTTTTCTTGATCGTCCATGTTGGGAAATCGCTCATAGTCCAAGTCGTGGACGAGGCCCGTGATGCCCCACAATTCCTCGTCCTCACCGAAACGCCGCGCGTACGCGCGCATGGCCGCCTCCACGGCAAGCGCGTGTTTGCGCAAGTTCGGCGACTGAATCCACTCGCACACCAATTTCCATGCTTCCTCACGCGTTGGTAGTGACATGGACAACCTCCCCATGACCAAGTTGACTATCCTCCCCTTATCGCCTCTTGTTGAATCCGAAGCAATTCTTGAATGCCCTTCCAGGCCAGGTCTAACAGGCTATCGAGCGTGCGACGGGAAAAGGTGCCCGCCTCCGCGGTCCCTTGAATCTCCACGAACTCCCCCACCGCGTTCATGACCACGTTCATGTCCACTTCCGCGCGTACATCCTCGTCGTAGGTCAGATCCAGCATCGGGATGCCATCCACCACGCCCACGCTAACAGCCGCCACCGCGGGCTTGAACACGCGCGCGGAAATCTCCCTCTTCTCCACCAGGCGACGCAGCGCCAGAGCCAGGGCCACGTACCCGCCTGTGATGGCCGCGGTACGCGTACCCCCATCTGCCTGGAGAACATCGGCATCGATGATGATTGTGCGCTCCCCCAACTCCTCGAGATCGACCGAGGCGCGCAGGGAGCGACCGATGAGCCGCTGGATTTCGTACGTGCGGCCGCGAGCCCCACTCCGCTCGCGCGGGGTGCGCACTTGTGTGCTACGCGGCAAAAGCGCGTACTCCGCGGTGATCCACCCCTTGCCCTGATCGCGCAACCAGTTGGGTACTCCATCCTGCACCGTGGCCGCGCACAGGACGACCGTATTGCCCATGCGGATCAGGGCGGACCCTTCCGCGTGTATAATAGAGCCGGTTTCAATGGTGACCGGACGCAGTTCGTCCGGCTCGCGCCCGTCGGAACGTACCGCTGCCATGTGACGTATCCCACGCATCTGGATGTACTTTTCGCCGATTCTATCGCGTGAGGGGTGAGGAAGCAAAATGGAAACGATTGTCCACCAATTACAACGGGGCGTGCCCGTCCATCCATGGCGACTTATTGCGTTGGACGTGCGGCCCGGCCGATTCGTGGAAGAATCTCTGGTAACCGTGGGGGTAAGCAAAGAGGGGGAAACCGCTCCCGTGGCCATGCTCCTCCTCTATCGGGGACGTCCGCCCCACTACCGGCCCTGGGTGGAAATATTTGGACAGAGCCCTGACGTCCACCTGGGGGACGAGACCCTCCCCTTTTTCGATTCACCCCTCGAATGGACGCTGTTGCGTCTGGTTGCCGAGGCCCTGGGGCCGGGGGACCGCATCTTCGTCGACTGTGAGGCCGACCTGGAAAGCCTCCAGGGGATGCGGCTGGGCATTCCGGAGGCGCTGACGCGCGCGGGATTTCTTCTCTATCAACTGGGCTTCACCTGGTTCAAGCCCTGGTACATTTCCGAGGGCATGCGAGAGGGGGGGCAAAAATTGCAGGCCGAAAAGCCCCTGGACGAGAGCGCGCGAGCGCGCCACTTGCGTAGGATAAGGGAGGACATTCGGGCGTTTGTGGCCCGCACCAAAGGAAAACCGGCCATACCCGAGGTTGAACGCGCGCTGATCCGAGCAAAGGAGATACTGCCATGAGGTCGCCACTCAAGTACGGATTTGTCGTTCTGGCCATACTTCTGCTCCTGACAACCTGCAACGCCCGGGGGATCGGAAACCGCGCGGGCGAAGACCTCGTGCTCGGGCCCCTGGTCCAGGTCGAGGAGAAGGGGGGCCTGCTCGTCGTGTGGTGGACGGCCAGTCCGGGCCTGGCCCAGGTGCGACTGGACACCACCACACCCCTCACCGTCACCGCCACATCCCGGGAGTGGAAGGCCGACGCCTCGCCCCCGCTGGATCACGCCTGGCAACACGTCGCCCGCCTCCCCGACCTCCCCCCGGGAACGGCCGTGGCCTATCGGCTGCTGCTGGACGGCATCAACCTGGGGCCGGAACGTCCGTTCACGCTGCGCGTGCCGCCGCGGGAACCGCCGCTGCGCCTGGCCGTCATCGGTGACTATGGCGCGGGCACCCGGTGGGCCCGGGACGTTCACGATGTGATCGCTTCCCGGCAACCGGACGTGTTGCTGACCGCGGGGGACAACGCCTACAGCCGCGGGAAGTACGACGAGTTCCGCACGCGCGTGTTCGCGCTCTACGCCGACCTGATGGCCCAGATCCCCTTCATGCCTGCCATCGGCAATCACGACAACTACACGGCCCATGCCCGTCCCTACCTGGACTTCTTTGTCCTTCCGGAGAACGCCTGGCGTCCGCAGGATCGGGAACGGTACTACAGTTTCGATCTGGCCAACGCGCACATCGTGGTGCTCGACAGCACCGATCCCCTGCAGGATATCACCGACATGGCCCTGGACGACATGGCCGACTGGCTGGACGCGGACCTGGCTGCGACGGACAAGCCGTGGCGCATTGTGGTGTTCCATCATCCCCCCTATTCGGCCGGTGCTCACGGCAGCAACATGCGGGCGCGAGCGCTCCTGGTGCCCATCCTGGAACGCCACCACGTCCAGTTTGTCTTCAACGGGCATGAGCACGACTACCAGCGTACGTGTCCCCTTCGCGAGGACGCGTGCGTCTCCCCACGGGAAGGCGTCACCTACGTGATCACAGGAGGCGGGGGCGCGTGGCTACGTCCCACAGACGAGGCCTGGTTCACAGCCAAGGCGCTGAGCACCCACGAAGCAGCATTCCTCACCCTCGACCGCTGCACGGCGACCCTGGAGGTGATCAACCGCAAGGGCAACGTGGTGGACACATTTGCTCTTTCCCGATGTGAGACGTATTATCTGCCGTGGCACACGGTGGCCGCGCGGGCGTTGCCCATGTGCGCGGTCACGCGGGATGGCGTGTGTGTGCAGTAGGTGGAGAATTGGGGATTAGAGATGGGAGATGGGAGGTCATGTTGATGAAGCGAACGGTTGTGGCGATAACGCTGCTATTCCTCGCGCTCCTGGGGGGGTGTCAGCCGGCGCCGACGCCAACGGCGACACCTGTGCCCCGGCACGCACCGGAGGTGGACTATCGCGCTGCCCTGGCCGCGCTGGACACCTATCGGGCGCGCGCGTCGCTGGACGTATATCCCGCCGAAGGCACTGGGCTCAAGAAAGCTCACTTGGAAGTGGAGGTGGACGCGATCAACCGTCCCGAGCGGGCGCGACGCACCACCATTCGCGGACTGCGCTCCATGGCCCGTCCCGAGGAGCGCCAACGTACCGCAGATGTGCTAAAGTTCGTGGAAGTGGGCGGAAGTCTTTACGTGAGCACGGGCACCACGTGGCTGAAGACGCCGGCCCAGAACGATCCCGAACAGGGTATCCTTGATCCCGCTCTTCTTATCCCCGACCCCACTCTGTTTACCTTAGTTGCAACGGGGGTAAAGGTAAACGATGTCGTAGCAGACCAATACACCTTCTCGGGAGCAAATGCGCTGGCCTATCTCTCGCAACCGGAGCGGGAGGCAATAGTGGCTGTAGCAGGGAATGTGTGGTTGGCCCAAGAGGGCAACTTCATCGTGCGCTATCGGGCTACTGTGCACGGCGACGGTTTTCGTTTTGACTTCAGCCCCAAGCCCTTTATGGGAAAAATCGAAGTTGCTTACGACATCTATGGTCCCAACGAACCTTTGACCATTGAGCCCCCCAAAGACGCGTTGGGCGAACAGCCCGAACAGGAACCCGACAAACCCATCGTGCTGGAGGGGTTCGGGGGCACGCCGTTCCCTCTGCCACCCGATGCAAGCGTGGCTATGAGTACCCGACAACTGGTCGTGTTCGATACGACAATGACCCCCGAGGAAGTGACCCAGTACTATGCCAACGCGCTGGCCGAGGCAGGCTGGAAGAAAGCGGACGAGGAGGAACGCTCAACCGGCAGTAGGCGGGAAACCTGGCAGAAGGAGACCTACCAGTTGGTGCTTACCATCGTGCCGGGCAAAACGAACAACGAGCCTACTCATGTCACAGTGGGGGTCAACCCTTCAAAATGAGTGCCTTGAACGGGAAGTGAAGTCGCAGTTCTGTAAAATTTGGCAGGGGCGACATACGTGCCGCCCCTACCAGACAGAAACACCTTTCAGATGAAGACAATCTGCGCGCCTTCGGTCATTTCGATGAACTCGCCAGCCGTGACGATGTCGTCCACCACGTCGAGAAAATCGTCCTTGGTCAGACCCATCATGTCCACGGTCATCTTGCAGGCGTAGAGTTTGGCCCCCGCGTCGTGGAGCATTTCCAGCATTTCCCGCACGGGGGGCACTTCCAGTTCCTCCATCTTCTTCTTCATCAGCGCCGTGGCTACCGCGGTCATGCCGGGCAATACGCCCACGATTTGGGGAATCCCCATGTCGATGGGGAAGCCCATCATGCCCGTCTTCATGCTCGTGTTCGCCACCGGCGCCAGTTGCAACTTGTCCACTCGCTTCTTGTTGATCAGATCCAGTCCCCAGAAGGTGAAGAAGATGATGACATCCACCCCTTCACCCAGGGCCGCCCAGCCCATGATCAGGGCCGGGTAGGCCATGTCCAGGTTGCCCTTGGAGCAGATAAAGGCCATCTTGCGCTCTTCGGCCATTGGTCTTCCTCCTTGTACGGTCAGGCAGTCAGGTCGTCATGTAGTCGGATAGTCGGGCATCGGGGATTAGGTATCGGGTATCAGGTATTGGGTATTTGGAGATTCAATTCCGATCGCCGATACCCAATACCCAGTACCCAGTACCTTAAATGCACCCCTCTGGCTTGGGGACGCCGGCGATGCGCGCAACCTTCTTGGCCGGGCCCTTTGGGAACAGTTTGAACAGTTCCTTGGTCGGCACGCCCGCGCCCGTGCTGATCTGGCGCAGGGTGGGCGATTGGCCCTTCTCCTTGTAATAGTTGCGCACGAAGTTGATGATCTCCCAGTGCCGATCCGTCAGTTCGATGCCCATTTCCTTGGCGAACGCCTCGGCAATTTCCGGCGTCCAGTCGTCCGGGTTGAGCAGATATCCTTCATCGTTTACCGCGACCTTTTCCAGTACCGCGCTCATGGTGGATTCCTCCTTTGTGTAAGGTATGCTTGGCAACGGGCCTCCGTCTCCAATCTCCAATCTCGAGATGAGAGATTAGAGATTGGAGATTGGAGATTATGTCCCTTTGCTCTCGCCGTTTTTGTGTTCCCCATTCATCGGCGGCAGGGGCCGATGCAGGGAAATCAGCCGCAGGATTTGCATGGTCAGCGCCAGACCGCGGCGCACGTGTGGGTCGCGCATCTGGCGCAGAATAGCCCTCAGCGATGTGTCCACCTCTTCGGGATGGGTTTGCACCTCCCGGTAGGTGTCGGTCAACTCCTGAAGCAGCGTCATCATGTCGGGTTGGGTGAGTTGCTTCACCGTGTTCAGGATGAGCACGATGTTGTCGGCCAGGGCCCGCACGTCCTCGGGTGTGAAGTTGGTGACGATATTGTCGATGATGCGCAGCGATTCCTGGAAGAAGGGGAAGTATCCCTTCTTGTCCATCTCATCCAGTTTCTCCACCATCACCTGGAACGCATCGTGGGTGATGGGCCCCATGTCGTGCATGAGGTCTTGCAGGCTCTCCAGTTGGTCCAACAGTTGCTCCAGGTTGCGCACGTTGCGCAGGAGCCGCGTCATCAGGCGGAAGATGTCTTCCAACTGGACGTAGGGACTGGCCTCTTCCAGGTGTTCGACGGCCAACATGTACATGTCGTTGAGGATGGGCGCGATGTCGTGGCGCAGGTCTTCCCACTCTTCCCGCCGGCGGCGCTCCTCCTCCATCTGCTGGGTGAGGAAGGCCACCTGCTGGGTGAGCGCGTCCAGTTTGGCGTTGATGGCTTCCAGCGTTGCCTCCTGCGTGGCTACTCGGTCGCTCATGGCTTCCCTCCTCAACTCCACTTGCCGGCCATCATCATCTGCGCCGGGATGGGCAACTCGCGCCCTTTCATCAGGATGTGCCAGTACATCCAGCGGAAGATCATCTTACCCCAGTGGTTGATGACGCTCTCCTGAAGCAGCGAGAAGGGACCCAACCCAGGCAACGGGAATTTGCCGGGCAGTGGCTCCACGTCGTAATTGAAGTCGATGAGAATGCCCTTGCCAAAGCCCGATTCAATGTAGCAGTTCGCGTGCCCGTCGAAAGTGGGGAGCAGGTCGAGACCGTCGATGTAGCGCAAGAAGTTGGGCACGAACACGTCTACCTGGAAGTGGGCCACCGAACCCGCCTTGGACGTGGGCAGGTCGCCCGCGTCGCCCAGGACGAACACGTTGTCGAAGTGCTTGGCCTTGAGCGTGTACTTCTCCGTGGGCACGTAGTTCAGGTCGTCGCCAATGCCCGAACGGGCGATCACGTCGCTCCCCATGTTCAGGGGAATGGTCACCAGCAGGTCGTAGGGAATTTCCTCCTCCTCGTAGGAGATGATCACCTTGCGCTCGGGATCGACCCGCTCGATGTAGAATTCGGGTATCAGGTGGATGTTCTTCTCCTCCAGCATGTGGCCCAGCACTTTGGAGGCCTTGGGCTTGGTGAACGCGCCCGGCAGCGGCGTCACGTACACCAGTTCCACCTTGTCCCGAATGCCCTGCTTGTGGAAGAACCAGTCCGCAAGGAAGATGAACTCCAGCGGCGCGACCGGGCACTTGATGGGCATGTCCACGATGTTCAACACCAGGCGTCCCCCCTCCCACGTGCGCAGCCGGTGGGAGAGGTTCACCGCGCCGTCAATGGTGTAGAAGTCGAAAATGCTCCTGTACCACTCGCCATCGAGCAGGCCGGGGGTTTCCTGGGGACGGGGATGCGTGCCCGTGGCAATGATCAGGAAGTCGTAGGGCAGCCAACGCCCGCCCTCCTTGATGCGCACCCGGTTCTTGTCCGGCTCGATGACGTCGATCTCCGATACGATGAGATTGATGCCGGGAGCCAGGTAATCTCGTCGCGGCTTGATGACGTCGCGCTTCTTGTAGATCCCGAAGGGGATGAACAGGAAGCCGGGTTGGTAGTAGTGGATCTTGCTCTGATCCACTACCGTAATTTCCCACTCCTCCGGCTCCAACTCTTGCCGCAGCCGATTGGCTGCCATTGTGCCGGCTGTACCGCCACCGAGAATCAGAATTTTCTTCATCGTTCCACCTCGCCAATACATTTTGATATTCACTTTGTACTTTGCACTTTGTACTTCAAGTGAAAAGTGCAAAGTGCAAAGTGAAAAGTGAAAATGGGTACACCTATGGCAATTCTGCCAGACGGCGAATTTGTTCCAGTCGGGTGATCAGGGCTTTGCGCTCGTCGGCAATGAACGAGACGACGTCGGCAATGCGCTGCACAAAGGGCAGGATGCGCTCCTGCTCCTCGGGCGAAAGGTGATACACTTCGTCCAGGTGATCCATGAAGACCTGGACGGGGACGCCCAGTTCCGCGGCCATCTGCCGAATGGTGACTTCGTCCGGCGGCCAATCGGGCGGGGCGATGCCGCCGACGATGAGCATGGCCTTCAACTCCCGATCCACCCGCACCAGGCCCCGCGCGCACAGCAGCCCAATGTGGCTGGACATGAAGCGCGGGCGCAAGGTCGGGTTGCGGGCCATCTGCACCCAGAGCGCCACACAGCGTTGGTGGGCTTCGGGATGGGTGTCCACCGCGCTGTAGAGGCCACACGGATTGCTCGGCTCGGTAATCAGGTTCCCCTCCAGGTCGGTGAGCAGGATCATGACCCCGAGGGCTTCAGCAAACGTATCCAGAATTTGCTGCACGCACTCGCGCGGGATGACTTGAGCCAAGTCAGCGGCCATTCCCGTTGTCTCGCGGCCGAGACGGGGAGCCACATCGCTCCCCGAGACGACCACCCGCGAGTTCAGCCACGCCTCCACCGCATCGCGAGGAAACCGCCACTGGTTCCCCACGCGAATGGCGGGCAGTTGGCCACTGTTGATCATCCGATAAATGGTGGTGCGATCCACGTTCAGCAATTCCTGCAGTTGACGTGTGCTCAACAACTCACTCATTGCCTTCACTCCCTAACACCTTCTTGACCCTGCCGCCCTCAGTGTACTGCCTTTGCCCGCGCCTCACCATGATCCAGATCAGTGTATGCACTGCATTCGATGCATTCGATGCAATTTTGCAGAGAATGCATCAGATGACGAGAACCTTCCTGGTATTGGTCGCATGGCTCAGCATTCGCTACCTCTTCGACATTGATAACCAAACAGAATCAAATTTATGATCCAAATCATTCGGACTTATTTGAAACGCGCCTATGGTACAGAAGGAACGTGGGATGCTGTTGTTGGCCGTTATCCATTCCCGCAGGCAACAAGGAGGACAGGGAGCGTGAAAAGGGAATACACGTGGATCTGGGGCGCGATTCTGCTTCTCCTCGTCGTGGGTACACCCATTGCGTACACACTGCCTCGCGAGCGTCCTCCCGACGATCCGCAAAAATACTTGCAGCAACATCCCGTCCCCCAGGATCACAGCCATCTCGTCCAGGGGCCGTTCGAGACGCCGCAGGATGTAACCAAAGAGTGTCTCCGTTGCCATCCCGACGCGGCGAAGGAGATCATGAGCACCACGCATTGGACTTGGGAGGGGGAACCCGTCAACGTTCCCTGGCGAGAGACGCCCGTGAGTATTGGCAAGAAGAACCAGATCAACAACTTCTGTATCAGCATCATGGGCAACCAGCATACGTGCACCTCTTGCCACACGGGGTACGGGTGGAACGAGAACGAGCCGTTCGACTTCACCAATCCGTACAACGTGGACTGCCTGGTGTGTCATGCCAACCCGACGGTATACGCCAAGGGCTTTTCGGGCCTCCCTGCAGAGGGGGTGGATCTCGTTGCTGCGGCCAAAAGTGTGCGCAACCCCACGCGCGAGAACTGTGGCAAGTGCCACTTCGAAGGGGGAGGCGGTAACAACGTAAAGCATGGCGACCTGGCGGACAGCCTGATCTACCCACCTGAATACCAGGATGTCCACATGGGCAAACTGGACTTCCAGTGCACCGATTGCCACCGCACGGAACATCACCAAATCAAGGGCAAACTCCTCTCCGACAACTACATCATCGACTCTGATGAACAGGTACACTGCACGGACTGCCACAGCGAAACCCCTCACGAGGATGACCGCCTGAATTTCCACACCAAGAGTGTGGCCTGCCAGACCTGTCACATCCCAGAAGTAGCGCCCAAGGACCCGACGAAAGTGTTCTGGGATTGGTCGAAAGCAGGAGAGAACCGCCCCGAGGACCATTACACCTACCTGAAGATAAAGGGGGAATTCGTTTACGAACGCCACGTCACACCTGTGTATCGCTGGTTCAACGGCAACAACGCGTATCGCTACATACTGGGCGACAAGATCGATCCCACTAAGCCCACAATGATCAACGAACCCGCGGGCGACATCACGGACCCCAAGGCCAAGATCTTCCCCTTCAAGATTCACCGTGCTATCCAGCCTTACGACAAGGAGTACAAGTATCTCTTAGCCCCCATCACTTCTGGCCCTGGGGGATTCTGGCACGATTTCGATTGGGACCAAGCCTTCAGGCTGGCTGAATCCGTAACGGGTTTGAAGTACAGCGGAGAATACGGGTGGACGGAGACGTGGATGTACTGGCCCACCACTCACATGGTCCAGCCCGCGGAACATGCCCTCCAGTGCCAAGACTGCCACAGCCCCAACGGGCGCATGGACTGGAAAGCCCTTGGATATCCTGGGGACCCCAAGGATTGGGGTGGCCGTTATCAAGAAGGGTTAGTCCCAAGTGGGGGGAAATAGGTCATGACGAAACCACGAATTCGCCGATCTCGCGTACTCATCCTGGCCTTTGCCATCGCCCTCTTCCTTGCGGTTGGGCTGCATGGGGCCTCGGCGCAAAGTGGGGCACCCACGAGCCGCGACACTTCGCCACACACCGCGATGGGTTCCCCCATGCACCCGCCTTTCCAGGTACTGGACGCGTTGAGCAGAAACGTCCTCGAAAGCGGCAGGCCCATGTCCACCATGCGCACATGTGGCCAATGCCACGACACGGAGTTCATCGCCTCACACAGTTATCACTCGGACATGGGACTTTCGGACATCATCGGCTCGCGTCCCCCTGCCTCTGGTGAACCTTGGGACGCCTCCAATGGCCCCTTTGGTCGCTGGGATCCACTTTTCTACCGCTATCTCACCCAGCCAGGCGACGAGCGGTTCGACCTGGGCACCCCTGAGTGGGTGATGACCTTTGGGCGTTGGCACGTGGGAGGTGGGCCCGCGACGACCAGCCGCGAGGGCCTGCCCCTGACATACCTGCTGCCCGACGCCACAAACCCAGAAACGTCCATGCTGGATCCCGACACAGGGACACGTCAAGCCTGGAACTGGAAGACATCGGGGGTGGTGGAGATGAACTGCTTCCTGTGCCACTCTCCCCACCCGAACAACGACGCACGAATTGAAGCGTTGAAATCGGGAGATTTTGCCTGGGCGAACACGGCAACGCTTCTGGGCACCGGCATCGTGAAGAAGACCGAACAAGGGTGGCAGTGGAATCCCAACGCGTTCGACGAAAACGGCAAACTCAAGCCCGACTTCGTCGCCATTCAGGAGCCGAAGAACGAGAACTGTGGACTCTGTCACGCTCCCGTGCAGACCGATCTCACCCATCCCGTGCTTGTGTCCGATCTCAGCCCGCAC
>JALWHQ010000271.1 GCA_026983525.1 Anaerolineae bacterium
CCGCGTTCACGCACCTCTTCGGTAAAGAAGCCTCCAGCCTGTTCGCCTAACGACTGTGCCACTTTACGAATGACGGTCGTTTTGCCCACACCGGGGCGCCCGCTGAGCATGAGATTATGTGGCATACATTAACTCCCGGCCCCTTGAAGGGCAACTTGCCCTTCAAGTTTGCGCATGTAGTGGGCAATGCGTTCTATCGTGGTCTCTAAGGGGATTTCCGGCTCCCATCCCAACAACGCACGGATTTTGGAAATATCGGGCACGCGGCGTTTCATATCCTCGAAACCGGGGCCGTAGGCTTCCTCGTACGGAACAAATACGATGTCCGAAGGGCTGTCGAGGACGCGCTTGACAAGGGCGGCGAGGTCGCGGATGGTAATTTCGCGAGTGTTACCAATGTTAAACACCTGCCCCACGGCATCCGGGTGCTCGGCCAGCCCAATAATGGCCCGCACCACGTCGGCAACATCGCAAAAGGCTCGGCTTTGAGTGCCATCCCCGTACACGGTAAGGGGTTCTCCTCGCAGGGCCTGGCCCACAAACCGCGGAACCACCATTCCATAGCGGCCGGTCTGTCGCGGCCCTACCGTGTTGAAGAGGCGAAAAATCACCGTGGGCAAATTTTGCTCACGCCAGTAAGCCAAGGCCAGGAATTCATCGAGCATTTTGGAACATGCATATGCCCAACGAGATTTCGTGGTAGGGCCCAAGACCACGTCGTCTTCCTCTCGAAAAGGGAGGCGACTTCCTTTACCGTAGACTTCCGAAGTGGACGCAATAAGTGTGCGTTTACGGTAGCGGTTGGCCATGCGCAGGACTGCGTGGGTGCCCAGTACGTTCGTCTCGATGGTATGTGTGGGACGCTCGACAATAAGTTGCACACCAACCGCGGCTGCCAGGTGCACTACCACATCACACTCGGACACCAACCGATCCATGACGGTTTCGTTCATGATAGACTCGATAGCGAAGCGGAAAAGGGGGTGGTGTGTGAGGTGAGCGATATTCTCAAAACGTCCTGTGGAAACATCATCCACAACTGTTACATAATGTCCTCGAGCCAGGAGAGCCTCTGTCAGATGGCTTCCAATGAAGCCCATGCCGCCGGTGATGAGGAAGTGGGTCATATGTTTCCTCTCTCTTCAGGTAACAGAACATCAAAGGGTGGAGGATAAAAAAATTGGTGCCCCCGGCCCGACTCGAACGGGCACGCCCATACGGGCACAGGCCCTCAACCTGCTGCGTATACCAATTCCGCCACGGGGGCACACTGCCCAATCTACCTGCAAATATTATACGCACGACCGCGGAGGTGTGTCAAGTTTTGGGGAGAATTCCACAAGCCCAAAGTGTTCTCATGCATTTTGAGGGAACAAGGGGTTGTGGTGCCTCTCCTTCGCTCCCTTTCGATAATTTTGTCCAGAGCGTTATCTCCCTATTCACGATATCCTCCTTTTGTGCGTTGTGACCGGGCGGTGTTATACTCCCCTGCTTCCACCGATGGTTTACACTTTGGGAGGGAACGGTGTTTATTATAGAGGCCTTGTACACCGTGGCCGCACTCATGCTGGCTATCTATGGTTTCAACGCGCTTTTGCTGGCCTTGGTCGCGATTTTGCGCCCCGCGCGCCTCGAGGCTCCCCCCAAGCCGGATACCTGGCCCGGTGTCACCGTCCAACTGCCCATCTACAACGAAATTCACGTGGTCACGCGCTTGCTGCACGCGGTGGCCCACTTCGACTACCCGCGCGATCGCTTAGAAATCCAGGTGCTCGATGATTCGGACGATGAGACTGCCCGCGTCGTACACACCACCGTCCAGCACCTCCGGCGCTTGGGAATGAACATCCACCACGTGCGTCGGGCCCACCGGCATGGGTATAAGGCTGGCGCCCTTGACCACGGCTTGCGTAGTTCCCAGGGGGAACTGATAGCCATATTCGACGCCGACTTCGTTCCTCCCCCCGACTGGCTGCGCCGCACCGTGCCCTACCTTGTCCATGATCCCCGCCTCGGGTTCGTGCAAACCCGCTGGGAACACTTGAACGCGGACACATCACCCATTACCCTGGCCCAGACCCTGGCCCTGGACGGTCACTTTGCCGTGGAGCAGGTGGGGCGTCAGGCCCTGGGCTGGCCCCTCACCTTCAACGGGAGCGCGGGCCTTTGGCGCCGGTCGTGCATCGAGGGGAGCGGCGGCTGGCACGATGACACCGTGTGCGAAGATCTGGATCTTGCCTATAGGGCCCAACTGGCCGGATGGAAGGGCAAGGTGGTTCCTCACATCGCTGCCGCGGGTGAGGTTCCTCCCCTCATAGACGCGTTCCGACGCCAGCAATCGCGTTGGGCGACAGGATCTATGCAGGCATTGCGCAAGCACGCGCGCTCTCTCCTGAGGACTTCGGCCCTTCGCCTCGACGCCCGTATCCAGGGTCTGCTTCACCTGAGCAATTACCTCGTCCATCCTTTGATGGTGATGCTGCTTGTGTTGACCTTGCCCCTGATGCTGATGGAACACCCTCTTGATTGGCCCATGGCGTATTTGAGCCTGGCCGGGTTGGGCCCGCCTCTCGCGTATGCAGTGGCCCAGTGGCGATTGCGCGGACACGGACGACGACTCATTGCCCTGCCGATGTTGGTGTTTCTGGGGATTGGCATTGCCTGGGCCGGAACGCGCGCGGTCTGGCGTGGGCTCACCTCGCGCCGCACCCCCTTTGAGCGCACCCCCAAATTCCGCCTGGAAGGGGAGGACAACACCTGGCCGGGCAAGCGTTACGGGGAAGAAACGCACGCCTTCACGTGGGGGGAGTGGGTTCTGGCGGTGTATGCCCTCGCGGCCGCGGCAATAGCCTGGCACAAGGGGAACGTGTTTGCCGTGCCCTTTCTCCTGCTCTACGCCACCAGTTTTCTGACCGTAGCCGTCGGTGTGTGGTGGCAGGCGCGCCAACACCGCAAAGCGCGACTGCGCGCCCTCTCGCGCCCGTCTCCCCACGGATTTTCCCCCTGAGCGTGAGGGAAAGGATATAATAGGAGGTCATCGACCTTTCCCGCGCGTCCGGTCGATTTGGACTTTTGATAAACGCCTGCGGCCATGAGCAAGGAAGAAGGGTGGGAAAAGAGGGGAGGAAGAGATATCCTTTTCCCTCCCCCGCCCTTCTCCGTACCATGGGACTTTGTCAAACGTCCAGGTCGATGAGCAAATGAGGGTAAGTCAAACACGGGGGAGACCGATCAGGAAGGGATACCCATGAGTTCGAACCGGGAGAAAATCCGGGTGAGTGTGGGGGTAATGGCCCACAATGAGGAAGCCAACATTGGGCGCCTGCTTGACGCGCTCATCAACCAGCACCTGCATGAGGTGGAAATCACGGAGATCATCGTGGTTGCCAGCGGGTGCACCGACCGCACCGAGGACATCGTGCGCGAGTACATGGAGAAGGATCCGCGCATCAAACTCCTCGTGCAGGAACGCCGCGAGGGCAAGACCTCGGCCATCAACCTTTTCCTCAAGCACGCCAAGGAAGACATCTGTGTGGTGGAGAGCGGCGATACCCTGCCCCACGAAGCAGCCATCGAACACCTGGTGCGCATGTTCAAGGATCCCAAGGTGGGCATGACGGGCGCGCACAAGGTGCCCGTCAACACGCCCGACCATATTGCGGGGTTGCTCACCCACTTGCGATTGCGACTGGAACACCAGTTGTGCCTGGAAATTCCTCGCCTCGGGGAACTCATTGCCTTCCGCAAGGTGTTCGACCACATCCCGCCGGATGTCTCCATGGACGAGGCCTTTGTCGAGGCCCTGGTGGTGAAGCGGGGGCTCCAGGTGCGGTACGCGCCCGACGCCATCGTCTATAACACCGGCCCGACGAGCATCCGCGATTTCGTGAAACAGCGTCGTCGCAATCACGCCGGCCATCTTTACCTGAAGCACAAGTACGGGTACAAAGTGTCCAGCCTGGAAAACTCCCGCGTGATCAAAATTGCCCTCAAGGAACTGTGGGGCGCCATCCAGTTCATTTACACGTTGGGACTTCTGGCCGTGCTTGAAGCGTGGGCCCGCTTCTTGGGATGGTACGACTTCGTCATCCGCAAGGAACGCTATGAAGTCTGGGACATGGCCTGGTCGCAAAAGGCGGATGTGGCCCAGGAACGGGAGCGCCTTGTCGAGCAGGTTCCCCCCTCTACCCTCGTAGACCCTTCAGCCGTTCAGCCCCAGGAAGGCCCGTGAGGTGAAAGATCGGGCATTGTTCTTGCTCAAACTCCTTGTGAGTTTTGGCCTGTTGGCCTACCTCTTCGCGCGCATCGGGGGTATCCATCAACCGTTGGCGTTAATGCGCGGTGCTCGCGCGGGGTACGTAGCGCTCGCCTTCGCCTTGTATGTGGCCGCACTGACCCTCAGCAGTGTCAAGTGGTGGATTTTGTTGCGCGCCCAAAGGGTGAGCGTTCCGTTGTCCGCGTTGATCGCCTACACCTTCCTGGGCGCGTTCTTCAACAACTTCCTGCCCGCCAACGTGGGAGGCGATGTGATGCGCGGGTATGGACTCGCCCAGCACACGCAGCGCCGCACCGACGCCGCGGTCTCCGTCATCATGGACCGACTGGTGGGGCTGCTGGCTTTTCTCACCGCCGCGGTGCTCGCGGGTTCCCTGGTCA
>JALWHQ010000272.1 GCA_026983525.1 Anaerolineae bacterium
GTGTGGGGGTAGGAGGTAAGGGAGTAGGGGTAGGCGTCGGTGGGATTGGCGTGGGAGTGGCCGTCGGTGGTATGGAGGGCGGTGGGGGAAAGTGGGGTAGCGCATAGGCAATGGGCACATTAAGCCTATCGTAAATGTTCGCGGGGCCTGCGGCAACAATGATGATAAAGGCCACAACGACCAGAAGTGACCGACGCCGTGATCGACCGAAGTACCTCACTGTGGTGCGCTCCCATCCAAAAGCATGTGTGTTGGTGGTAGATATTGCTTCTCGTCGGCTCTCATTCTAATGAAGAAACGCGTTGGAGGCCAATCTTGAAAATGAACCATGAAGAGCGTGGGTACAAGCATCCCGTCCGTTCAGGAACTTCCCACCTCGTATTCATCCCGCCATCTGGAAGAGGGCTTTGGCCCGGGGCGCCACCCACGCAAGAGGTGAGGTCCGACGCGCCACAGGGATGGCGTGGTGAGCAGGACAGGCCAGAGAGCCCCGGCCATTTCGTCTCGCGTCCGCGTCTCCAGGAAGCGTCGCACGCGCGGGGTCAGCCCGCGAATGAGCGCATCGTACCCCTCGTTGTCCAGCCGATCCAAGAGGCGGCGCACCCACCAGTGGAGATCCAGTTCCCGCTTGAGGGGCTTGATGGTCTGGGCGTAGGGAATGCCCTTGATCAACGCTTCGGCCGCGGCCTGAGCACCGACAAAGCCGGTCACGCTTCCCCCCACGGTAGTCACTTTAACTTGGCCCGCCGCGTCCCCAACAAGGTAAACGGGCGCGCTTCCGACTCGCCCCCAGGGCCGCAAGCGAGGGTCGTGCATGGCGACGCGCGCGCCCTGGAACGTGAGCGGTTCGATGTTGCGCTTGCGGAGAAAGCGAACAAGCAACGCGCGGATATCGTCATCTGAGTCGGCAACCAAGCCCAACACCCCGCGCCTCTCCGATTCGGGGATCAACCAGTAAAAGAACCGTGTGTCCGAGCGGTCGAACCAAACCTGTACTCGTTTCGGATCCCACCCAGAGGGAAGGTCGATCTCTGCTTGTAGGATGGGTACGGAAGGAGGGCGTCGGATGCCTGTGAAGCGCGCGGTATCGCTGAACACCCCATCAGCACCAACGATTGCAGAGGCCAGGGCGACCTCCTGGCGATTGTGCTTCCGGTCGCGGAAGACCAGCCGTGCCCGGTGCCCGTTCGCCTCGATGCCCACCAACTTGTGCCCGAGGATGATTTCGGCCCCAGCACCTTGCGCTTTGTCCCGGAGCAGGCGGATGAGCGCGCCGCGCTCTACAATGAGGTCTGCTTCCACGAGATGAATCTCGGCCCGCGCAGTTGGCCCGGCAACGGCCATGATGGGGGTAGTGTGTAAGATCGCCTCGTCAAAGGGGAAGGGCAACACACGCCGCAGATGAGGAGTGATAATGAGCGTGCGTCGGGCGGGAGAGATGTTCGGGTGTTGTTCGAAGACCGCCACCCGTTGCCCCGAGGAGGCCAGAAGGTAAGCCGTGTACAGTCCGGCACTGGATGCCCCCACGATTACTGTATCCCAACGTCGAACGCCCATGAGCGCTCCTCCTGTGCTTCGTCTGTTTTGCTCATCTCCTTCCCCCTTCTCTTTCCCAACTCTCGGGATTCTGGCAAAAGACCGGTCTATTACGTTCCGCCCAAAATCGATTTCAAGGGATAGGCAATCCGGTCGTGTGTGCCTAAGGCGTTAAAGTTTACGTTGTGAAGAGGAGGTTGTCAAAACCAAGCCGTGTACCGTGCTTACACGTTCGCGACACAATTGCACCAACGTTCCTGGGACAATTTCTGCCTCCTGGCCGCGCGGCCAATGCAGCACGCATAGTCGGTTCGCCCCGCGCGCGTCGAGCACATCCCACGGAAGCCACAGCGCCACCTCCCGTGACCTCCCCGCCCACCACTGCCCCACAAGGCGCCCGTTGAGAAACACCCACGCCAGTTCCCCTATTTCGCCCATGCTCAACCCAAACTGCACCCATACCCCGGCAGGAACCTCCAGCGTGAAGTCGGCCCGGTGCAGGTAGATGGCCCCCTCCTGCTCCGCGTGGCCCTCGTTCTTGAAGATAATATCGCCTCCCTGGTCTCGCACGAGCCCGCGCATCCCCGCCCGATAACGCCATCGGAGCGTGTCGTTCGCCCCCACATCGAGCATGCCGGCATCGCCATCCTCTGCATCCCAGGCGGGAGGGAGCACCCACACGAGCAGGGTGAGCGGTTGCACGTCGTTGCGCTCCGGCAAGTGGACGATGCGCCGGCGGGCTTTGTCCGGCGACCGGATGCCGGCCACGCGGTGAGGGCCCAGCCACACATCACACACCCCTCGCGCGTTGACGACAATGCTCTCCATGTTGGGCGGGACGAATGCCTGAAACCAGTGCCAGCCGGGAGGGAGCGCAACCCCGCGCGGGGGCGAGATCTCCTCCCATCGCCCGGGAGCGAGGGGGCCATCCCAGGGCATGGTTTGCCACGTCAGGTCGGGGGTGGCGACGCGCGGCGCGCCCCACTCCTTCGGACCGGCCAGCCGGAGGCCGCCCATGCCCGCGCGACGTCCCCACACCGACGTCTTGCCCGTCTCCTCCACGCGCAGGTGCCAGGGTCGCGTGTCCACGACCACCAGACCTCGCGGGTGAGTCACACTGACGCGCATCGTGAACTCATGGGGGGGTGCTTCGTTCCTTGCCACATCGAGGACTCTATCCGGCCCCAAGAAAAGGGGCAGTGTGTCCACCATACCTGTGGCCCATATCCGATGGGCCATGGGCTCGTCTACGGCAATCACCTGGACACGCCGTGAGCCAGCCTCCCATACGACTTGCCCTTGCTGTCCCGGGTCGAAGTGCACCCACCAGATGTCGTCCTCGCGCCGCACCTGCGCGCCCGTCTCGTACACCAACCGACCGGGCAGGCGTTGCACCCACTCCATGCCGCGTGTTACGTCCACCACCCACCGTTCCTCACCCCCTTCGACATCTCGCCACACCACGTCACCGGTCGTCGTGAGGAGAGAGCCCTGTCCGTCCAACAGGGGATACTCGAGAGGGAACATCCACGCACCCGGGCCGGTCAACCTTGTGTGTACATTTGCCCTCAGGGAAGGAACCGGCCACGAAACCTCCACCTCACCGGGACTCAGGCGTCGAAGGAAAAGGGTGCGTCCTCCCTCGTGGGAACCATATGCCAGCACGTTCACGTCCCCTTCCACGGGGAAAGACGAGGTGAATGTCGCGTCCCCGGGGAGGGAGAGGGCGCGAGCCTGGTGGGCCAATCGGCGCACGGCAAGCCAGGTGGGGGTGACCTCCCCCCACGGGCGCAAGGGAGCGCCACCATCCAGAGATGTTCCCCAACCCCACACGGGAACCCGGCCGAAGGCGATGCCCCCACGCAGGGGATGCCAGATGACCCGGGCGACCCCGCGCGCCAACAAACTCACCAGGAGCACCTGCGCGAAGGCGCTCCCCAGCCCCTCATGGACGACCTCGGGCGTGGGCAGCGTCGCCTGCCGCCCCGGTTCGACCCACCACGGTTGGACCCATACCGCTGTGGCGTTCAGGTTGTCCACGTGCTCCCACCACTCCCTGTCGGACTCCCACTCCTGCCACTCCAGGTCGCGCACATCCAGGTGGGGCATCTCCGTCACGTCCTCGACGTGGACGTTCTGCCATACGGAGAGGGTGCGCTCCCAGTCCGGCCACTCGCGCGGCCGAACATCCCCCCTGTGCCGCGGGGGACGTCGACGCACCATGACGCCGGAGGGTCTCAGGGCAGCACGCACCTCTTCCCACCACCGAATGAGGCCCTCGGTGCGCTCTCGCGCGGGGGCGCTGAGGATGCTGTCGGGCACTCCCCAGGCGGGGAGCGCCACGTCGAGCCAGGGGCCGATATCGAGGATGACATCCAAGCCGAGCGCGCGCGCCTGCTCCACCCACGGGGCTGTGCGCTCCAGGCTACTGCGCCCCGCGCGCCAGGGAACCGGAAAAATGACACGCCCCAATCCCGCCCCGCGCAGGTGGTACAGGGTGGGCATGATGTCCTGCTTGTCAGGAATGGCAAACGCGAGTATCGTTGGTGTAATCGTCAGATGTCGGCCCATCGGTATCGTTCAAGATGAGAGAGCAAAAACCCACGGATCTGCGATCCCAGCGCAAACAAATGGAGAATCGGCTGGCCCTCGCGGTCGTCCTCTTCCTCGTCGTCGTCGGGAGTGCGGGCATCGCGCTGGCCTACGGGAATCGCGCGCTTATCCTGGGTTCGTTGTGCCTGATATTGGGGAGTCTGCTCTTCGGGCTGATCTGGGGTATCCTAACCCTCATCGAGCGCTGGGTATAACTCCCCCTGCTCCATGCGCGCGTCGATGTCCGCAACCAGCCGCTGGACGACGTCATGGCTCAGGATGCCCTCCTGCCCGAATCGGCGAATCGCGGCCCGGGCCGCGCGCAAGGCTTCCACCTGGGCGAAGGAGACGAGTTCCTCTTCTATCTCCGGGTGTTCTTGCAGAAGGCCAGCGATGGCGTCGAGGGTTTTTCGCTCACGCGCTTCCAGCGTGGCCTTCACTTTTTCCCATGCCTGGGGGATGATGGCCCCCTCCTCGTAGAGGCTCTTTAACTGACGCAACGCCGCGCGAA
>JALWHQ010000273.1 GCA_026983525.1 Anaerolineae bacterium
GGACGAGGTCCTGGGCCGCGGTCAGCGCGGCGCGCGCGGCCGCGTCGCGCAGGAAGGTGATCAGTTCTCGGCGGGAAAGGGGAGGCTGCTGCGCGTCGTACACGGGCACGGCACGCTGCGCCCCATCGGTGGACAACCGCACCCGCGCCGGGTGGCCCCACGCCTCCAGCAGGGCATTTGCCTGCTCCACCGTATGGGCAATGTCGTCGTGGACTGCGCCCAGGGGACACTCCGCACATCCCCTATCGTCCAACCAGAGGTCGTGCTGCCGCGGGCGTACCAGGTCGATGAGGTCGGCCAGGGAGAGCGCGGCCAGGCAACGCCCTGTCTGCAACCGCGCGTCCACGGGCGCGGGAGTCTCGCCCTCGGGCCGCATAGGGCAGGTCAATTCCAGGGGCGTGAGAGCCAGATGCGCGGCCGCACGGTGCAGACGCCGCTGAAATTCGGGCAGGCCGGGGTGGGTGAACGCGCCCGCGGGGCAGGCGTGCAGGCAAAGCCCACAACGGGCGCACGTGTTCGCGTCCAGGGTGACGCGCGGGGGGTTCAGGCCATAGGTGCTTCCCAGGTCGACGCGAATGGCATGTACTGGGCACACATCCTGGCAAATCGTGCACGCGCGCTGGCGAAAACGTCGGTTCAGGCAGTGCTCTTCGTGCACGGTGGGGGCTTCCCCAACATCTACCCCCAGCGTTTGCGCTAACGCAATCAGGTCGACCATTTGCCGATGGCGTCAACGGCTGACGAGCCAGTCCGCTGGACGCAGGATTAGGCACTATTTGAAGACTTCTTCTGACGAGCAGCCAACCACTTTGCGAAGGACTCCGGGCTTTCTGCAGAACGCTTTCCAAAAAGTAGCCCTTCCACTCCTATATCTTCATCTAAGTCCGGCCAATGAATCCCATAACCTGCTCCCGCAATGCGGAAATTCTGCCGCTCCTCTGGTGTAGCGTGGACCAACCGAGGATACCAACTCAGTGGTGCTGAGATGGTCCGCCTATCTTCCAGATCCACGCTGAGGGTATCCTCTGTTACTCGGACTTGTATGATTTTAGGTAAGGCTACCGTAACGACCGCAGAACTCATCATAGGTCTTTTCGCAACAATGTTGGAGTCATTCCTTGTTGTTCACCGTGTAAGGTATCCTATCGTCGCGGTAATTGTAGCATGCCTGACATCCTAATGCCTAAGACTCTCGCCACTCACGGATGCGCGCGTCGATCTCGGGAATGCGCGCGTACTCCTCGTCCCAAAAGTCCTGCGTTTCCATGCGGCGCAGGTACTCCTCGCTGTACCCGAAGCGCGTCCACAACTCCCGCTTCATGCGGAAGAGGCGGTTCTTCTGCTCGCGCGGGCGCACGTCCAGGATCTCCTCTGTCGTCGCCCCGCGAAAGATACCTCGCGCCCACACCTCCAGGCGGTCGTCGTCGATGGGACCGCGGCGCTTCTCCAGGTCCTCCATGACCGACGGATAACGGTCGAAGCCGTCGGTGGCGATGGTGACCACGTTGTCCCCTTTGCCCAGCCCCAGCATCTTGGCCGTCTTGATGGCGCCAATGATGTTGCAGACACTGGAGATGCCGAACAACCCTTTGAAGGATTCGGCCACCTCACGGGGCACGCCCAACCGCTCCACGAGCACGTCCGTGCCGTCCTGGAGCACTTTCAACCCCTTGACGCTGTCGTCGTCGTGGATGAGCATGACGTAGTCGGTGGTGAGGACGTTGTGGATAAGGGTCACCATTTTGTCGCCAATGCCCTCGATGCGGTGCTGGCCCTGGCCGCCGCTGTAGAGGGTGGGGCACTCGCGAGGCTCCAGGGCGACGATGACCGCGTCGGGGTAGTGGGTGAGGATCTCGTCCGCGGCGGCAATGGTGCCCGCGGAGCCGGGCGCGCACGCGAACGCGGCGATGCCCTTGTTGCCCACCTCGCGCGCGGCCTCGATGGCCGCCCAGCCCGTCACGTAGCGGTGAAAGCGGTAGTTGGGCAGCAGTTCGAACTGGGCCAGGACGAGGTAGCGCGGGTCGCGCATGTAGTGGTCGTGGGTGCGCTCCAGGGTGAGGATGACATCCGACTCGGTGCCGGGGGTGAGGTCGAGATCACCGCCGTACTTGCGAATGCGCTCGTAACGCTCCGCGCTCATGGAGTCGGGCATGACGACCAGGGAGCGGAAGCCGAGGAGTTTGGAGACGTACGCGGTACCGATGCCAAAGTTGCCCGTGGACGGCCCGACCACGATCTTGTCTTCGGGCTTCACCCCTTCGAGGACCATGGCCTCGATAAGGGTGGTGTACACCGGGCCCACCTTGTGGCTGCCCGAGGGAAAGTCCTTGCCGATGAGGACGATGATGTTGGCCTCCACGCCCGTCAGTTCGGGGGGGAGGACGATGTAGCGCACGCGGTTGTGTTCGTCCTTCCAGTGAATGTTGAAGAGGTTGATGGGGGCGAGTTCGTTTTCGCGCAGGGCTTTCTGGGCCTGCTGGCGAATGTCTGGACGAATTTTTTCGGGATGGCGCATCTCCTCGTAGGTTGGGCCGACGATTTTGGTCATGGGTGACGCTCCTGGACTGGGTGTTATGGATACCGTTTCAGGCGGATGAGCATTTCGCGCTCAAGTATGCGCTCGGGCGCGTTAAATCGCAAGATTCGAGCCGTAACTTCGCCTATGGGGGTCAAGGGGATGATGCGTGGGCCTTCCATGCGAAAGTGATCGGTCCACTTATCGATGCGTGGGTTGAAGAAACGAACAAACTCGCCTGTCTCAGGATGGATGGATCCGATGTCGCTTCCTTTGTGCCGATTGCAGAACACGCACGCGTAGGCGAGGTTGTCCAGGGAATCTGAACCGCCGTGCTTGAGACTAATGATGTGATCGACCTCACATCCGAAGAAGGTGTCTTCTTCTCGAATGCGACAGTACTCGCAGGCGTGGTTTGCACGGCTGGCGACCAGGGTCCGAGTTTCCGGGGAAATGCGGGACATGGGAGACGTTCAAGAGTGAGTCTGAAGATACTCACGCGCGCGCGCCTTCGCCAGGCGCATGATGTGTTCGAGATAAAGGTAATGGTCGAGTTCGACGCGTTCCTCGGGGGTCAACCCCGTCGTCTTTTCCTTGGCAATTAACGCACGAACACGTTCCTGCGCTTCCTCGCTTGGATGGAACCGCAGGATATCCTCAGGTGTGACACCTGAGGCAATGAAATCCACAATCTCCTTGTAGACGGGAACAGTTGTCGATACACGCATATCGCTTCTCCTAATCCCTCATATCAAGAAAAATGTCCCCTCACTGTTCCGCATCCTTGTATTTGAACATCCTCCATAAGTATACCACGAATTCCTTGGCTGCCCACCCCTGCATTTCTGGCTTAGACCAGGAAAGTCTCGTTCCTAAGCGAGGCCGCGCGTTATGGCTCGCGCGTCACCACCATGCCGCCTTCGACGACGACCGTGAACTGCGGGAGGGCGATGTCCCGCTCGCGCAGCAGGCGCTCAAAGGCTTCTTTGTCCTGCACGTGGATTTCCACTCGATTGGCCTGGACGGACAGGCTTACCATCGCCTCCACGCCCAGGTTGCGCACGATTTCCAGGGCCGCCTGCTGACTTGCTCGCAGGTCGCGCAGGGTGGCAGGGCGTCTCTCGATCTTGACGTAGGGCTCCAAGGGGGTTCCCTCGATGTATTCGTGGTAGATGCGCTCCTCGTCTCGGGTGACGTAGATGTGGATGACGTACTCGGGTGTGTGCTGGACCCACAGCCCGCCGAAGACATCGCCTTCACGGGAGGTAAGGGTTGCGTTCAACTCGCCAATATCGTCTTGCAGGCTCAGTCGCGCCAAGGCCGTGCCCACGTCCACGCCTGTCATGCGCGCGTACATCTCCGCGTCCCGGCGCGCGGCCTCCTCCGCGTCCGCAATGGGCACGGGCGAGGGCGCGGTTCTCGTCCCTACGCCTTCCACCTCTCTCCCCACAAGAGGTCCTTCGCCCGCAGGTGCGACTGCCCCCGCGGAGGGTTCCAATGTCTCTTGTATCCGTACGTGTTCCATCCGCCAGGGAAACCCGCGCGCCAGTAGCCATACCAGCAAACTTCCGAGCACAATGATCACCAGAAAGAGGACACGACGATCCCGCTTCATTTCCTCCCCCTCCTGGCTTCCTTTGCAGCCTGTTCTCCAGCACTACCCCATGCATCACACGTCACACTGTCACGCATCACGCATCACGCTATCACGCATCACGCATTACGCATTACGTATCGGGCATCGCTCACGCCGTTTTCCGTTGCCGCCGCCGCACAAGGAAGCGGACGACGAGCACGAGCGCGGCAATAGGAATAGACACCATCACCAGCACAGGGAGCACAACGACGATCAGGTAGATTCCCACATCCACCAGCGTGTGGAGGATGTTGATCAGGGTGCCCCAGGCACGGTGCAGGGTCACGCGCGGATCCCACCGCTCGCTGGCCGGCTGGGCCAGTTCGTACGGGCGCAATTCGACCGTGATCGTGGCGTAGGTGGTCAACTTGTCCAGCATTTGCAGGCGGCCTTTAATCTGTTCGATTTGCTCGCGCACACGGGTGAGTTCTCGGTACACTTCGAGGACGTCTGATGCGCGCTGGGCCCGCTTGCGCACCTCGGTGAGCAGCGCGCGCAGTTCCTCCTCCGTCGCCTCTAGGTTCTTCAGCCGCGCCTGCAAGTCCATGTATTCAGAGGTCACGTCGTTGGTCTTGAGGTCCTCGCTGTCGACCCGAACCGCCAACTCGCGAATCCGTTGCCGCGCCTCGTCGAAGCGCTCCTGTGGGACACGCACGGTCACCGTGCCCGCCATCTTGTCGTTGTAGCGGTACAGGTTGGCCTCGGCCACGTAGCCGCCCATGGACTTCACCAGCGCGGCGATGGCTTCCGCCGTAGCCTCGGGATCTTCCACGGAAATGACCATGCGGGCGGTGTAGATGATGCGCCGCGGTTCTTCTGGAAGAACGTCGGCCGCGGGCTTGGCAGTCACTTCTTCCACAATTTCCTTGGGCACCTCGCGTGGATATGGAGCGGGGGCAGGCGCGCCCTTTTGCTCAACGGCCGGGGCAGGGAGCGGCGCGCGCGCGGCACATCCCGTCGCCAGAGCGACCATCATCAGGACGGCGGCCAGCAGCAGAGCATGGCGGAAGGAACGCATGACTTCTCCTCCTTTCCCTTATGCGTCGTGCGTCTTTCGTTGTCCCCTCATGAGGTTGACGTTGTGGAGGACGATGGCGTTCCCCGGCGTTACCAGCCGTAGGAGAGACGGACGATGAGGCGGACGGGGAGGCCGGCCTCGCGCATGAGGTACTGGGTACGTTCGATGTCGTAGGGGATGCGGTAGTAGTGCCAGGTGTGGGTCTCCGTGTCCAGCAAGACGAACGCGGCGCGGGGATCCTGGTCGCGCGGCTGGCCCACGCTGCCCGGGTTGAGGATCCAGCGTTCGTCGGGATTCAACCGGTAAGCCTTGTCCGGCTCGGGGTAATGCCAGGTGAGCGCGTCGCGCCCGTCCGACGGGAACAGGTGATAAATGGTCGGCACGTGGGTGTGTCCCACCAGGCAAAAGGGGGTATCGAAGTGGGCGAATTGCTCTTTGGCGATGGCGGGCGAAAGGATGTACTCCCAAACCGGGTCACGCGGACTTCCGTGCACAATGGTGTATGGCCCCTCCTCGAGGCGCTGGGGTAGCGACTCCAGGTACATGCGCGTGGCCGTCGTCAGTTGCTCCTGGGTCCACAGGATGGCGCGTTTGGCGTCAGGGTTGAACTCGTCCACGTCGACGTAGCCCAGCGCGGCCGCGTCGTGGTTGCCCAGCACGGTGATGTGTTCGAACTCGCGCACGCGCGCCACGCATTCGTTGGGGTTCGGCCCGTAGCCCACCAGGTCCCCCAGGCACCAGATGCGGTCGAAGCCGCCTTCCTCCCGGGCGCGCGCCAGCACCGCCTCCAGGGCCACCAGGTTCGCGTGGATGTCCGAAATAACCAGGACGCGCATGTTCTCAATCCTCAGGGGAGATGTGGGGCTATTCCTCTTCGGGCAGTGTTTCCCATGTGTCCAGGAGCCACCCGTCGGCGACAACGAGCAGACTGCCTTCCCCTTCCACGTCCTCGAAGATGAAGATAGGCGCGCCGCTCTCGGCTTCCTCGGCGATTTCCACCAGGCGTATGCCCTGCTCCACCGCGCGGGAGAGGACGCGCGTGATGCGGTCGATACCGGCTACGTACGGCTCGTCCTCGCTCTCGTAGATCATGGCGTTGTAGAGTTCGAGGAGGTAATGGTCCTCGAAGTAGAAGTCCACATCGACCATGCTCTCGAGCATTTCCTGCTCTTCAGGTGAGAGTTCTTCCCCAAGCGCGGTCACCAGAGGATCCGTCCAGATCGTCATGCTCATGACGACTTTGTCGAGCAACGCGTCCAGTTGGAGAAGCGCTTCTTCATCCAAGTCCACCTGCACGGGGAATTCTTCGTCTTGTTTTGCTTGCCTGCCGTTGGGCTGGATGTTCATGGGCCATACCTCGCTTTCCTCTTCCGACTACTTTTTCCCGGGGATTTCTGTGCCGGGCCCGTAGAGGTAAACGGCTTGCCAGGGCTGATAGCGACTGACGAATTCCTGCTGCTCGATTATCGTGTCGCCTCGCCGCACCGTGCGGGTGATGCGCACGGTCATGCCCGGCTTGGCCCATTCTACCTGCTTGATGGTGCCCTTGGGTAATTTCGGATCCTCTCGATACACGGGTGGCGGGGGTTCCTGCACATCCTCTCGGACGGGCTTGCTCACTTCTACGGTCCAATCGGGCTTTGTGCCCCAGAGACGGAAGGTGATGAATCCCTGTTGCGTGTCCACAATGGGCTGAACCAATAGGTAGGTATCCGTGGTGTTCTGGAACTTGAAGTCGACGTAGGGGGAATAGACGGTGGCGTCGAGGCCGGGCTCGCCATACCAGGAGACGATGTAACCGTGGTTCCACCGTTCCAGAATGGGGAGGCCGGCAAAGAATGCTGCCCGGTATAAGGTAGTAGAGACTTGACATACGCCGCCACCAATGCCCACGGCCGTGCGGTCTCCCCAGATGATGAGGGAATCCTCGTACCCGTTGGCCGCAGTGATGGCGCCCGCGGCCTCGTTGAAGGAGAACACGCCCCCCGGGGGGATCACGACGCCACGCACGGCGTCCGCCGCGCGCACGATGTTGCGCACCCGCGCCGGACTTGACCCGCGAAAGTACGTCGTGCCCTCGCCGACGATCTCCCGAATGCCCAAAGCCTCGGGCGTGGCATCGTCGGGGACGCGCGGCTTAAGGATGCGCACGGGCACTTCGGCCTCGTTCTTCCCCGCCTTGAGCGCGGCCACAACCGCGTCCGTCCCCGCGTCCACGTCCATGGTCCATCCCGTCTGGCTGGGAGAGAGGACGATGAAGCGGTCGTTGTCCGGATCGTAGTCCAGACGGGCATCCACGGGTTGGGTGGTGTAGCGGTCGTTCAACCGCTTCAGCGCCTGGTAAATAATGTCCCGGTTGACGTCGATGCGCGCCTCGGCACGCCCCCCGCGCACCACCGGCGTAAGCATAACCGCCTTGCCGATGACGGATGCGTCGAGGGCCAGCACTCGGTCGCCGGCGATAATGCGGAACGGCTGCGTGGTCAGGCGGCGGGTGGCGTCCTTGAGCGCGGTCACGTCCAGGGACGAGGGGCCGACCTGGCGCACGACCAGGGGAACGGGTTCGGGCAGCGTTTCCCCGGCGGCCAGGGCTTGAATACGGTGTTGCAGGGCGCGCCACGTGGCAGTGACGTCCACTTCCCGTCCGGGTTGGCCGGGGCGATATGTCACCCCGCGCGCGTCCAACGCCACCGAGGGCTCCCGTACCGGACGGTACACCTGGGCGGCCAGCGCGTTCAATTGCGTGCGCACGGGGCCCATATCCAGCAGGGGACGCAGGGGAATGACATATCCCTGACGGTACAGGTCGGCCTGGGATTGAAGTTGTTCCCACAGGGAACCGGTGCGGCCAAGGGCGTAGGCCTCATCGACCGCGGCGGAGAACTCGAATCGGGCATGGGGGTACACCCACCAGGTGCGACCGCCCCACGTCAATTCCAACGGGGGAATGAGGGGACGGGGGTAAGCGATGGTTAGGCGCTGCTGAGCCGAGGTAGGGGACAACCCGCCTACACTCACGTCTCCAATGACGACACCGGGGAAGATCTTGCCCTGATAGTGGGTTGTCCAGAGGTACAGGAGAACGAAAGCAACGGCGACAAGGCCGCTGAGCCATAGGAAGAACCAGGAGAGCACGTGGCTCCCTTCACGTACCTCAACCCCTGGCGCCGTTCTTGTTGTTACAGTCATGGACATGTGGCTCTTGAATGCTACTGTGCCGTGGAGAAAAGCAGCCGAGCCCTGACGGTCGGCTCAGTGCGTCATGTTCATTTACCCAAATTGGGACAAGAACCGAATGTCGTTGCTGAAGAAATATCGGATGTCGCTGATGCCGTGCTTGAGCATGGCGATGCGTTCGGGCCCCATGCCAAAGGCAAAGCCGGTGTACTTCTCCGGATCGTACCCTCCGTTGCGCAGCACAACCGGGTGCACCATGCCCGCGCCCATGATCTCCAGCCAGCCCGTGTACTTGCAGACCCGGCAGCCCTTTCCGCCGCAGAGAATGCAGTCCATGTCCACTTCCACGCTGGGTTCGGTGAAGGGGAAGTGGGAACAGCGGAAGCGCAGTTTGCGCTCGGGGCCGAACATTTGGCGCACAAAGTTCACGACCGTGCCTTTCAGGTCGGCAAACGTAATGCGTTCGCCCACGGCCAACCCCTCGACCTGGTGGAACATCATTTCCGACCGCGGGGTTACCTGCTCATAGCGGTAACACTTGCCCGGCAGGATGACGCGAATGGGTTCGGGCGCGTACTGACGCATGGCCCAGATCTGGCCCGGTGATGTGTGCGTGCGCAGCAGGACCCCCTCGCGCGTGGTGTAGAACGTATCCCACATATCACGGGCCGGGTGTCCCGGCGGGATGTTCAACAACTCGAAGTTGTACTCGTCCGTCTCCACCTCGGGCGAGTCGAACACCTGGAAGCCCATCTGCTGGAAGATGGCGATGATCTCGCGCAGCACCATGTTGCTGGGGTGGTACCGTCCCACCGGAGGACGTCGCCCGGGCAGGGTGGGGTCGAAGGCTTCGGCGCGGAGTTCCGCTTCCATGGCCGCGCGCTTGAGCGCCTCTTGCTTCTCCTCGAACGCACGTTGCAAGCGTTCTTTGAGCGTGTTGACCGCCTGCCCGTACGCGGGGCGTTGCTCCTGGGGCAGGTCGCGCAACTTGCGAATGGCCTGCGTGGCAAGTCCCTTGCGCCCCAGGTACTTGACCCGCCACGCGTCCAGGGACTTCTCGTCCTCGACCTGGCCGAGTTCGGCCAACGCCTGCTCTTCCAGTTGCTGGAGTTCCTCGAATTGCACGACGGCCATGGCGGACACCTTCTCCTCGCGGTAGTTGTTGTGAGGGCATTATCTCCCCTGGGTGCTGATTTGTCAACTTGCCCCGCAGGATAGCGGGATTTTCTCAAGGCTCTAACGCATCCTTCGTTGATTTTGCGGCAGGGTTTTGGGGATGGATATCAGATATCAGGTATTGGGTCTTTGGGGCGAGGGCATTGGGGCTTTACTGTCCGAGCAATAGAAAAGCAAGTACTCCAACAACTGAGAAACGGGGTATTCGGCGTCTGTCTCTTGCCTGAAACGGGGGACAGCCACCCCCAACTGAACATCACATCTCCAATACCTGATACCCAGTACCCGATACCCAATATCCGATACCCAAGATCAACACACTGCAGATACAGATCTCGATACTCCATCCTCTATCCTTCACCCCACCCCCATTCTTTTCCCGGCGAAAGGGTAGGGGTATACTCCCCAGGCGGTGGTAAATTCCGGTGGAGTGCAAGGACGTGGACGTTTCCGTGGTAGTGCCCGTGTTCGAGGAAGCGGAGAGCCTGCCCATTCTCCACGAGGAGATTGGGCGAGCCCTCGCGCCCCTGGGCCGGGAATACGAGATCATCTTCGTAGACGACGGCAGCCGCGACGATTCCTGGGCGGTCATCCGTGACCTGGCCGCGCGCGATGCCCACGTCCGCGGCATTCGCTTCCGCCGGAACTTCGGCAAAGCCGCCGCCCTGACTGCGGGCTTTCGGGCCGCGCGCGGACGCTACGTCATCACCCTCGACGCCGACTTGCAGGACGATCCGGCGGAAATCCCCCGTTTCCTGGAGATGCTGGAAGCGGGGTGGGACGTGGTGAGCGGGTGGAAGTACCCGCGGCGTGACCCCTGGACCAAGCGCTGGCCTTCCAAACTCTTCAACTGGGCCACCCGCACGGTGACCGGCGTTCACCTGCACGACTTCAACTGTGGGTTCAAGGGCTATCGTCAGCAGGTCGTGCGCGAAGTGCGCATCTACGGCATGCTCTACCGCTACATCGCGGTGCTGGCCCACTGGCGCGGGTTCCGCGTCACCGAAATCAAAGTCCACCATCGGCCGCGGCGTTTTGGTCGTTCCAAGTTCGGCGTGAGCCGGTTTGCCGTGGGCTTCTTCGACCTCATCACCGTCCTCTTCCTGACCCAGTACACGTGGCGTCCTCTGCACCTGTTCGGCTCCCTGGGACTCGCCAGTCTGGGGCTCGGTGTGCTCATCAACGCGTATCTGACCGTCCTGTGGTTCACGGGACACCGGCCCATTGGCAACCGCCCTTTGCTGATGCTGGGCGTCTTGCTGATGATCATCGGCGTGCAGTTCATTTCCTTTGGCCTGCTGGGTGAGATGATCGCCCACATCTCCCCGCGCGAGGACGAATACGCCATCCGAGAGACCGTCAATGACGCCATTGGTTCCGATGACTGAAGAAGGGACATCCCCTCCCACACGCGATCCAAAGACCGACCTTCGGGTGGTACCTTACCGATGGGTGCTGATAGCCCTTGTCCTCCTCGCGTTTGCCCTGCGGCTCTGGCGCATCGACGTGCAGGACATCTGGTGGGATGAGGCGCGCAACATCGACGTGGCCCTGCGGCCGGCCGTCGCCATCCCTCGCGCGCCCGAACTGGACATTCATCCCCCCGGGTACTTCCTCCTCCTGCACGCGTGGCTCTCCCTGGCCGGGCATACCGCATATGCCACCCGCTTTTTCTCCGCCTGGTTTGGCGTGCTCCTGCTTCCCCTGCTGGTTGCCCTGGCCCGTCGCCTGCGCATCTCCCGCGCTGCGCCCTTTGCCGCCCTGTACGCGACCCTTTCCCCCTTCCTCATCGGCGAGGCCCAGGAAACGCGCATGTACACCCTGGCCTTTGTGCTCGTCACCCTCATGGCCTTCTCCTTCTGGCACACGATGCAGGGACGCCCCCGGGCGTGGGTGGGGCTGGGGATATCTCTCGCTGCCGCGGTGCTCGTGCACTATTCCACGGCCTTCGTCGCCGTGGCCCTCTTCCTCTTTGGCCTTTTGTGGATCGTCGTCCAGCGCGCGGTCGTTCAACGCCGTTCGTCTGGTCGCGCGATGGCCGACATGTGGCCCAAGGCGTTTCTCTCCCCACCCCTTTCCCACCTGACCCTGGCCGGACTTCTATCCCTGATCCTGTTTCTCCCTCAAGCCCCCCGCGCCTACGAGCAAATCGCTCCCTACGGCAATCCCAACCTGGTTGTGCCCACCCTGGCCGAGTACCTGGGCCGGTTATGGCGCGCGTACACCGTGGGGATGGCCCTGGAAGGGCGTCTCGCGATCTACGGGATGGTCGGGGTGGCGGTGATGCTGGTGGGCATCGTAGGATATGGGGGGGCGAGCAAGCAGGGCAGGGTGTGGAGGATCACCGCGTTTGTGGGGTGGATGATCGCGGTGCCCGTGCTGCTCTATTACCTTGTGCTCGTGCGGCGGGCCACCTTTGCCCCGCGGTACATCTCCTTCGTCGTGCCCTTTCTGGCCCTGTTTTTGGGGATGGCCCTGGCCGGGTGGTGGCGGTGGCATCGCCTGCTGGGTGTCATGTGGACGGCCGGGCTGGTGGCTTTCCTGGCTTTGGGCATCCGGGCCGACCAGTTCAATCCCCGTTTTTTCCGTGAGGACACCTCCGGGCTGGCCCGCTGGCTTGAGGAGCAGACCACGGCCCGCGACGTGGTGCTCATCGACGTGCCCTATCCCCTGGGGTTCTACTACCCCCGCTACTCGCGCTCGCCCGACATCCCGCCCCCTGAAAACCCTGCCGACATTGCGCCCGCTTACTATCTTTTCGTGGACATCCGCCGCGTGGACGAGCAACTGACCGCGCTGGCGTGGGATAAGGAGCGCATCTTTTGGGTCCAGTGGTTCAAGTCGGATACGGACCCGCGCGGGGCCGTGGAATTTCTCCTGCGCAAGTACGGCGTTCACGAGGGGCAGGCCGCGTTTCGCGGCTATCGGGTGGACGTGTATCGGGTAGCGCCGGGCACACGCTTTGTGTTGGCCGAAGCCATGCGCCCCACGCGCGTCACCTTTGACGGTCGGGTAGCAACGGCGGCCGTGGGGGCCGGGCAGGCGCCCCCCGTGCCGCCGGAGGTGGCCCGCGCGTCCGATGAAGGGGTGCGCCCGCGGCCCGTGTGGGCCGTGGTGGATTGGGAGCGAGTGGGTCGGGTGGAGGCGCCCTACAAGGTCAGCGCGCGCCTCGTGGATCCCCTGGGGCATGTCGTGGCCCAGGACGACCGCCGCCTGCTAAGCGATCGGCACCTGGCCGCGCCCTATTGGGCGCAAAATGAACGCGCGCGCAACGTCTACCTTCTTCCCCTTGCCCTGGGGACACCGCCCGGCATCTACACCCTGACCCTGCGCGTGTACGATCCCCAAACTCTCGCTCCCCTGGACGTGTGGGATGCCGCCGGGCGCCCCGCGGGTACGGACGCGCCTGTGGCCCGCGTGCACGTTGAGCGCGCCTCGCTCTTCCCTCAGGTGAACCCACAGGCCCTCACGTCCGCGCCGCTGGGTCTGGTGGAATTTGCCCTGGACGCGAAGGAGGCCGCGCCCGGCACGGTGGTTCCCGTCTCCCTCCTCTGGGTGAAGCAATCTCCATTGAAGGAAGACGTGCGCGTGCGCCTGGCCCTGGTCGACGAAAAGGGTAGCGCCCACAGCGAGGCAGAGATGCCGCCTGTGCCCTGGTATCCCACCACCCAATGGCACGTGGGTGAGGTCGTGCGCAGCCGTTTCGACTGGCGCCTGGCGCCGGAAACGCCCAACGGGACGTACCGCGTGCGCCTGCAACTCGTCGATGAGGGGGGACGCGTGCTGGGGGAAAGCGAACTGGGGCACGTCACGGTCAAAGGGCGGGCGCACCACTTCCAGGCGCCGCCACCTCAGCATACCCTGGCCCCTCCGCCCCGGTTCGACGACGTGGCCCTTCTGCTCGGGTACGACCTGGCGGGCACGATCGCGCCGGGCGCGCGCGTGGCCATTACCCTGACCTGGAAGGCTCTCGCCCCCACGCCTGTCAGTTACAAGATCTCCGTTCAGGTGCTGGACGCGCACAATCAGGTGCTGGCCCAGGAAGACCACGTGCCCCTGCGGGGGCGTGCTCCCACCACATCCTGGCTGGAGGGGGAGATGCTCAAGGATCGCTTTGACCTCGCGCTGCCCGCGCAGTTGCCCTCCGGCCCCAAACGGGTTATCGTTATCCTCTACGAAGAGGCGACGTTCAAACGGGTGCCGGTGTTGAACAGCGAGGGCAAGGTCATTGGCGATTATGCGGAACTCTTCACCGTCCAATAAAGGGGCCCAGGCCGGGGGGACGCAGGGGACACCGCGCGGTCTCATCCCCCGGCTGCGGCGCCTGGCTCGGCTGGCCGGTCAGGCCCGCTTCTTCACCTATCGCTGGCGCCTGTTTGCCAACGCCGAACGCTTCCTCCCCGCGTTCCACGGCCGCGTGCTGGATATCGGCGCGGAACGACAGCCCTTTCGTCCTTACCTGCCCGCGGATGTGGCCTATGTTGCCTTGGACGTTGTGCCCGCCTCAGGGCTGCACGTTGTGGGAAGCGCGCTGGCCCTTCCCTTCGCTGCGGAGGCTTTCGACGGCATCATCTGTACCGAGGTGTTGGAGCATGTGCCCGAGCCGGAACAGGCCCTGCGCGAGATGGCGCGTGTCCTCCGTCCTGGGGGGCAGGTGTACGTGACCGTGCCCATGACGTGGGGACTTCACTACGTGCCCCATGACTACTATCGGTTCACTCGCTACGGCATGGAGCACTTGCTCACCAAGGTCGGCTTCCACGTGGAGGATGTCGTCCAGGTAGGGGGGCTTTTCACGACGGGGTTGGCCCGCCTGGAGGACGTGGTGGGTCTGCTCGTCTTTCGGTTGACCTTTCCCTTCAAGTTCGTGTTCGGCGTGCGCGGGCGCGATCTCGTGGCTTCCCTCATCGTGTTGCCCTTCTTCCTGATAGGGGACTTGCTGGCGAGCGGGTTGGATCGTCTTGTGCCACGGGCGCGCAACGATGCTCTGGGCTGGTCGTTCCTGGCGCGAAAGGTATGACAGCAGGGACGGAATGGCCGTCCGCCCCGGGGAGTTTGGACAGATCGAAAGGGGAGGCGATGAGCACATCGGGCGTTCGACGGATTCGTGTCCACACCTTTACATCCCGGCGGGTCATTTCCCAGGAGACGTACATCGTCGAGGAGGTGGGGGTGTGCATTCACATTCACGGCCAGCCCTGGGTCACCCTCATGTGTTCTCCCCACGATATCGACGAGTTGGTGCTGGGCTTCCTGCGTGGGGAGGGGGTCATCACTTCACCCGAGGACATCGCCGACATTGTACCCGCGCCCAATGATTTTTGTGTGGACGTGTGGCTGCACGATCCACCCGCCGAGTTACCCTCACGCTTGACCGTCACCTCCGGTTGTGGGGGTGGCGTGACCTTCGCCAGCCTGCAAGACCATATCCCGCCCGTGGATGAGGAAGTGACCGTAGCCTTTCGGGACATCTCGCGCCTCATGGGGGAGGTGGTGCGCGGGGGAACGCGCTACGCCCTGGCGCGCGGCATTCACGCCGCGGCCCTGGCTACGCCCGAGGGGGTGTTGATCCTGGCCGAGGACATCGGCCGTCACAACGCGGTGGACCGGGTGTGGGGCAAGGCGATGAAGGAAGGTATCGAGACGCGCGGGCGTATTCTGCTCACCACCGGGCGTGTGAGTTCGGAGATGCTGCGCAAAGCCGCGCTCATGCGCGTGCCCATCGTGGCCTCGCGCACCTCACCCACCGGCCTATCCGTCGAGTTGGCGCGCGCGTGGAACATCACGCTGGTGGGGTATGTGCGGCGTACCGGCCTGCGCGTCTACACGGGCGAGCACCGCATTCGATGATGGAGGAGGACATACGGTATCGTGTCGCGCAGCGCGTGGGGATACGTCCTGGTCTCCGGCGCGGCCCTGTGCTGGGCCACCATAGGCATTTTCTACACGTTTCTCGTCAAAGGGCACGGGCTCCCTCCACTGACGGTCGTTGCCTATCGGACCTGGGGAGCGGGTCTTGTCCTGGGGCTTGTCTTGCTCCTTCGGGGACGGAAAGGGTTGCTCGTTCGCCGGGAGGATGTGCCCCTGTTTCTCGCCTATATCCTCGTGGGTATCGTGCTCTTCTACATCGTCTACATGTACGCCATCATAGAGGTTGGGGTCTCCGTGGCCGTTGTGCTCCTGTACACCTCTCCGGCGTGGGTAGCGCTCATTGCTCACCTTGTATTGCGGGAGCCGATGGACCGCCGCATCCTGGTTGCTCTGGGGTGTACCTGGGGTGGGGTTCTTTTGGTCTCTCGGGTCTTGGAGTACACGCTCGAGCCGTTGAACGGGTGGGGGCTTCTCCTGGGCCTGGCAGCGGGACTTACGTATGGGCTGTACAGCATTTTTCAGAAGGTGATTGTTCGGCGCTACCACCCGTGGACGATCCAATGGTATGGGCTGTTCTGGGGTGGGCTTGTGCTCATGATGCTGCAACCGCGGGATCGGGTGGCCGTGCCCCTCACGCGTCCTGATACCTATCCCTGGCTCCTGGCGCTTATGCTTATTTCGACGCTTGTTCCGGGTCTCCTGTATACCACAGGCGTGCAGTGGATTCCGGTGAGTGTCGCCAGTATCATAGCCACGCTGGAACCGGTTGCCGCGACGGTGATGGGGTATGTGATTTTGGGCGAACGTTTGTCCCCCACACAGGGACTTGGTGGAGCGCTCATTCTGCTCGCCGTCTGGCTTCTGCGCCCGCGAGGGGGGGAAGAGGGCTCACACGAGCAGGAACAGGAAGAACAGCAGCGCGGTGATGGTGGCTAACTCCGTCAAGACGCGGATGTTCAGGCGTTCTTGGACCGCCCGCTCGACCACGGTAACCACCAGGTAGAAGAGCAGCATCAGGAGGATTCCACCGCGCAAGGGGGAGATGGGGGTATGGTGGAATGCCCAGGCAAATTGGGCGATGACGATACCCGCGACGAGACCGTATAACCAGCGAATGGGCGACTTGAGGGGGAGGGGCAGCCACAGCGCGATGGCCAGGAGGGACGTCCCCACGAGCATCTGCGTGGCGGAGATCAGACTCCGCAGGGGGAGGCTATACAGCCAGAGGTAGAGGATCCCCGCCGCCACGAACACGAGCACCCGCCACACAAAGTCCGCCGGGTAGGTCTCGTCCACCCGGTGGATGATTCGCACGAGGGTGTGCCAGGCAAGGGCGAGAATGGCCAGCGTCCCCATGAAGAGAATGCCCCACGCGCGTGGGGTTAGCTGATGGGGCAACAATCGCAACGCGAGCCAGCCTACGGCCAGGGGCAACGCCCACGCCCCCTGACGAAAGGCCACACCCCGCGGGTTCGCATCCCACGCGAACAGAATCCACTGCGTTCCGCCGGTAAGCGCGAGGAAGAGAAAGAGGCCGACCAGGGTATCCCGTCCGATGGTGAGGGTGAGAGGCGTGCCCAGAGGATGCCAGGTGAGAGCCCACGAGGGCGTCAAAAGCGTGGGTTGCAGGGCCAGCAGGAACCCCACAACCCACGTCGTGATTCCGATACGGTCTCGAAAGGTGAGCATAGGCGGTCGCTAACGCACCAGGGGGAGCCCTCGTGCACTCCAGGCTTTGATTCCCCCCTGAATCTCGTACACGGTTTGGAAGCCCAGTTTCTTCATCAAAGGCACGGTCTTGCTGCTGCGGTTACCGCTGCGGCAGTACAACACATATACCTTGCTTTTGTCCAACTTGTCCAATTGCTGGGGAAAGTCGGGGGCGTAGAAGTCGATGTTTATCGCCCCCTGGATGTGGCCGCTTTGAAATTCCTGGGGCGTGCGCACGTCCAGGATGACGAAGTTGGGGTCGTCCTTATGCTGTTGAATCAGCGTGTGGGCCTTGTCCGGTGAAATGGTCACGAACCGGGGCTGGCTGGCCGAAGAGGAGGCCGGAGCAGTCTGAGCGCCTCCGATTGCGCAAGCGCCCAGCAACCCGGCGATTAGAATCAACACGATACTGAACAGAACCACATGTGAAAATCGCTTCTTCATGGAAACATCCCTCCTCATTGGTAGATGA
>JALWHQ010000274.1 GCA_026983525.1 Anaerolineae bacterium
CAGCGGATACCCCCTCGATGACCTGCCCATCCACGGGGATGGTTTCACCCGGGCGAACGATGACCTCGTCACCAATCTGAACCTCCTCCACGGGCAGTTCGATTTCCTGACCGTTGCGGCGTACCGTAGCCTTGTTCGGGCGCAACTCCATGAGTTTCTGGATAGCATGGCGCGTCCGGTCCATGGCAAAGGTTTCCAGCGCGCCACTGAGGGAGAAGAGGAACAATAGAATGGCGCCCTCTGCCCACTCACCCAGGTACGCGGCCCCCAATGCCGCTACAATCATCAGAAAGTCGATGTCCAACACGCCATGACGCAGTGCAGAGATGGCCGAAATTGCGCCTTCATATCCACCCGCCAGGTAAGACAGGGCATAGAACAGTACGGCCACCCATGTAGGCAGGGGCGTTAGGTGCTGGACGACGAGACCGGCTACCAGGAAGATGAGGGCCAAGGTGGCTAGGACGAGTTCTCGGTTCGTCCACCAAAGACGAATGAAAGTCCCTGCTCGTTCCCAACTTTCACGTGCATGTCGCCACACCCGAAATCCTTCCTTCTTGATGGTCTCTTCCACAAATTCGACGGTGATGGGGCTATCTGGTTCGTATTCCACCGACACTGTCCCGGCAGGTACGTTGGCTTCCACGTTTACGATGCCGGGCAGTTGGGCGAGTTTTTCTTCAAGGATAAGGGTGCAGTCGCGGCAACGCGCGGGATCAACGTGTACGACACAATGAGCATGTTGGCGTTGGAGTTGAATTCCCAGGTCCTCCGCGATGCCGCGAATCTTCTCCAAGGGCAATGCGCGTGGATCGTAGCGCAGTGTAACAATTTTACGCTGTGGATCCCACTGTACGTCGCGCACGCCGGGGTGATGCTCCAGCGTCTCCAGAAGTACCCAAGCGCAGCGACGTTCCTCTTTGTCCTCCAAGCGCACATCCAATGGCAAGTGTTCTAAGTGTTCCCACCCCGAAGTTTGTTCCTGCACAGGCATGGTTCCTTTTCCCTCCTTTGTCTCAGGTTTGATCACCGGCACGCCACAGCCTATGTGAGCAAAGGGATAACCGGTGTCACACGTTTCTGTTGTCATCTTTAGTAAGGGTGGCCCTACACTCCGGGCATAGCCCGTACATGTCCACCCGCACGTGACGGACAGCAAATCCTTCTATCTCCCTCACGTCCAGCGGTGTGGGAAGAGGGGCGTCCACTACTCTTCCACATCGCATGCAAATTAAGTTAATGTGAGGGCTCAAATCAGTTTCGTACCGTACGGCTCCCTCCTCCCGCTTGAGTTCAATGAGCAGCCCCAACCGAACCATCAGGTTCAGGGTGTTGTACACCGTGGCCCGCGCCACGCGCGGGAAGACGGCCCGCACAGCCTCGTATACCTCGTAAGCGGTGGGATGGGAGCGAGTTCCGGCCAAATACCGCAGAATCTCTTCCCGTTGTGGCGTAATGCGCACACCGTGATCCTCCAACACCCGTTCCCACATTTCCAAACGGGTGTCACGTCCTTGGCTTACCTCCTTGACTACCTCCTCCATAGATCTCC
This sequence comes from Anaerolineae bacterium, assembly GCA_026983525.1. GTDB lineage: Bacteria > Chloroflexota > Anaerolineae > JAADDB01 > JAADDB01 > S141-23. The sequence continues at coordinate 1,553 of JALWHQ010000274.1, forward strand.
CTCGGTTATGGGACTTTGTCAAGAGTCCAGTGCCTCTACGTCTAACTGGGAAAGCGTGTCTGTTTTGAGTCTAATTTAGGTTCCATTCCATTTTTAGAATCATTCTAATGATAGCGCGCTTTAGTGTGCCTGTCAAATCCATCGGCAGAGTCGGCGTGCGGTTGGGGGAGTGTGCTCCTTGGGGGAACATACTTGACAATTGTAACGTCCAAGGATACAAAGGGCGATTGTGCTTTTGTGTGTGGGAGGGTAAATGGGTAATGGAAGATGGATGATAGATGATAGGCCATTGATGGCTATCATCTATCATTTCAGTCGTAGATCTTGACCATCTGGTTGACCACCTGGGCTGGAAGGGGTGTGTGATATGCGGCAGTTTGTCAGAGCATATTTGGCTGGACTGATTTTGGGGATTTCCGTCTTGATGCTGTTGTTGGGCGCGGGATTTGCTGCCTACGCAGAGATTGCTCAGTCCTTGCCGCCTATAGAACGGCTTGAGCGGGAGGCCACCGGATCGGTGACTACCCGCATTTACGATCGCAATGGCATCCTCCTGAACGAGGTGTTCAATCCGGACGAGGGGCGGCACACCCTGGTTCGCCTCGAAGATATTTCTCCCTTTGTCATTGAGGCCGTGATTGCTACCGAAGATGCGAACTTCTACAAACATCCCGGTTTCGATCCCCTAGCCATTGTGCGGGCCATATACCTGGCCTGGAAGAACAGGGAGGTGGTGAGTGGGGGCAGCACAATTGTGCAGCAGTTGGTGAAGATTACGCTGCTCTCGCCCGAACGCACTTTCTCCCGCAAGGTGCGGGAAATCATCCTGGCCGCGGAAGTGAATCGCCGCTACGACAAGGACACCATCCTGGAGATGTACCTCAATCGGGTGTACTTCGGCCGTTCTGCTTATGGTGTGGAGGCCGCGGCCCAGACGTTCTTTGGCAAGTCGGCCAAGGAGTTGACATTGGGGCAGGCTGCGCTCCTTGTAGGACTCATTCAGGCGCCAAGTTATTATGACCCGTACACGAACCCGAAGGCGGCCCGCGAGCGCCAGCGTATTGTGCTCAACCTCATGGTCAAGCACGGCTACATCACCCGTGAACAGGCGGAGGCCGCGTTTGCCGAACCCTGGAATCTGGTGCAACCGCGCGTGGCGTTCGAGGCGCCCCACTTCGTGCTCTACGTTCGCCAGCAATTGGAGAAACTGTACGGCCCGGAACTGGTATACCGGGGCGGGCTCCAGGTGTACACAACCTTGGATTTGAACCTGCAGCGCGAGGTGGAGCGTATCGCGCGCCAGCACGTGGCCAGCCTCAAGGGGCGGAACGTCTCCAACGCGGCTGTCGTGGTCATCCGGCCGGGCACCGGGGAAATTCTGGCCATGATGGGGAGCCTGGATTACAACGACGAAGATATCGACGGCCAGATCAACATGGCCCTGGCCCCGCGCCAGCCGGGATCCTCCATCAAGCCCTTGACTTACCTGGCGGCCTTTGAAATGCCCCCTATCCCCCCCGACGAGATGAAGAACCTGCCCAGCCCTGTGTTGCCGCCCGGGGGATGGAACCCGGCCACCCTCATTCCCGACGTCAAGACGGAGTTCCCCGACCCCAACGGCCCTTATGTGCCCGTGAATTACGACCGTCGTGAACACGGCCTGGTCACCGTGCGCACGGCTCTGGCCAATTCCTACAACATCCCGGCCGTGTATGCGCTACAACATGTGGGCATCGAGCGGCTCAAGGATATGGCGCGGCGGCTGGGAATCTCCACCCTCAACCGTGACGATTACGGGCTTTCCCTCACCCTGGGCGGGGGGGAGGTCACACTTCTCGAAATGACGAACGCCTACGCCACCCTGGCCAACCAGGGGCAGTACGTGCCCCCCACGGCCATCGTGTGTGTACGGGATATCCAGGGCAACCTGGTGCAGGTGTTCGTGGAAGATACCGACGTGGACGCCTGTCGGCCCCAGGCAGGCGCGCCCACGGTCACCTGGGCAGGACGGCTCGTCAAGGCACCGCGACCGGTGCAGGTGGTGGACCCGCGCTACGTCTATCAGATAACGAGCATCCTCAGCGACAACAAGGCCCGGCTGCCCGCGTTCGGCCCCAACAATCCTCTGCAACTGGATCGACCGGCCGCGGCCAAGACGGGCACGACGAACGACTATCGCGACGGCTGGACGTTGGGCTACACGCCGGACCTGGCCGTGGGGGTCTGGGTGGGCAACGCGGACTATTCGCCCATGATCGATGTGCCGGGCTCCCTGGGCGCGGGTCCCATCTGGAACGGGGTCATGAAGGCCGCGCTGCGCGGTGTACCCCCCAAGGACTTCCCCGTGCCCGCGGGGGTGGCCTTCCGCGAGACCTGTCGGGACTCGGGGACGGTCCCCTCGGACGCGTGCCCTGAGCGCATGCAGGAGGTGTTCGTGCCCCCTCAGGAGCCCTTCCGACCGGAGTTCGACCTGCACCAGAAGGTGCGGATTGACAAGGTGAGTGGGAAGCGCGCGCCCGAGGAATGCCCCGAACACCTGGTGGAAGAGAAGACGTTTGTCGTCTACCCGGAGCCGTACCGGGAGTGGGCAGAGAAGCACGACATCCCACAGCCGCCCATCGAGGTTTCGGAGACGTGCTTCAAACCCGAGGTGCGCATAGCGCTCCCCAAGGAAGGGGATAGGTTGTGGGGAGAAATCCAGATCGTCGGGACGGTGCGTGTGCCCTACCTGGTGGGGTATCGGGTGCTGTACGGGGAGACGCACAATCCGCTGGCTTTCGGCATCATTGCCGACTTTGTGCCCCAGCAGGTGGATATGGGGGTGCTGGCAACCTGGGATACGTCCCAACTGAAGGAGGGGCCCTACACCATTCGGGTGGAAGCCCTGGATCAGACAGGGCACACGTACACGGCGGACACGCGCATCTGGCTGCAGTGCGCGAGCGTGGCCTGTTACACCCCTACGCCCACACCGACGCCAACGCTGACTCCGACACCCACGGCCACCCCGACGCTTACCC
>JALWHQ010000275.1 GCA_026983525.1 Anaerolineae bacterium
CAAGAATCCCCAGATAATGGCGACGACGACCATGGTGGTCACGGTGGGCACAAAGTAGGAGGCGCGGAAGAAGGTGATGAACCGCCGTGAGGGGTTCACAAGGATGGCCAGGAAGAGGGCCAGGCCACTTTGTAGGGGAACCACGACCAGGGCGAAGACGAAATTGTTGCGGAGCGCGTGCAGGAAGGTGGTGTCGTGTATCAAGCGCGCGAAGTTGCGGAAGCCCAGGAAGCGGGTGGGGAGTGGGCCGGGAATAAGCCGCTGGTTGGTGAAGGAGAGGCCGATGGCCATGAAGAAGGGGATGATGAGGAAGACGAGCAGAAGGAAAAGCGCGGGCGTCATGAACGCCCACGCGGTCAACGTTTCTTTGACCGCCTGTTTTCTTCCCTGGAACATGGTGGGGCTCCCGGGTGGAGAGGGGTGAGGAATGGATCCCCACCCCTCATCGTGTAGTCATTACTTGCCGCCAAAGGGCGGATAGCCTTCGTTGTCCTCGATATCCTGGTCGATCTTGGCCGCAGCCTTGTCCAGTTCGGCCTTTACGTCGGCGCCGCTGATGATGTTGTCAACGGCTTCGGCAAAGGCGGAGGTGATGGTCGGGTATGCGGGGTGCTGCGGCCGCGGCACGGCGATGGTTTCCAACTGCTGTACGAAGATGTTCAGCGGACCACCTTCGCCGTAGAGGTCGGACTTGGCCAGTGCCGACTTGCGGGACGGCACCGCGCCGTTGGCGTTGGTCATGCGCAGAATCTGGTCGGGCTGGAGCAGGTAGGAGAGGAACTCCCAGGCGCCCTGCGGGTTCTTGGCCGCGGAGGGAATGCCCCAGCACCAGGAGCCCATGCCTGTGGCTGCTTTCTCACCAAACTTGGGCATGGGGAGCAGAATGAGGTCGTCGCCCAGGCCCTTCTTGTGGGGCTGCCACATCCAGTGGCCGACCCAGGCCAGCGCCGCGGTCTTGTCGCCGTAGAAGGTGGCATCGCCCGCGTCCGCGGGCACAACGTAGCCCTGCTTGACCCAGTTCTGGAACATGGTCATGGCTTCCACCGAGGCCGGGCTGTTGAGTGTGCCCGTGCTCTTCCAGGCAGTCCGGTCGATCAGGTCGCCTCCCATGCTCTGGATGATGGGTGAGAAGCCGTAGGTGTACCACTCGCCGCGGCCGTAGTTGAACTTCATGTCCATGGCCCACTTGACCTCGGGCAGGGCCTGTAGTTTGGCCAGCACGTCCTCGAACTCCTCGCGCGTCCAGGCATCGGCCGCGCTGGTGGGGATGCGCACGCCAGCCTTCTCCAGGTAGGCCTTGTTGCCCCAGATGGCCAGGCCAGAGTCAAAGGTGCCGATGCAGTACAGTTTGCCGTCGGGCGGATACGTGCCCTGAGCAATGATGGACGGCAGCAGGTCGTTGCGCAGGTCATTGCTGACGAAAGGATCGAGGGCCTGCAGGTAGCCAGACCAGACGTAGTTTGCCATGTAGGGGCCGTCGAAGTCCAGCAAGTCGGGCCACTGGCCGGTGAGGGCCACCGCGTTCACCTGCTCGTTGTACGAGCCCTCGGGCAACTGGACAGCCTCGACCTGGTACTTGTCCTGCATGCTGTTGAAGTCCTTGATCTGGGCTTCGAGGACTTCCCGCTCCTCGCCGCGACCGGAGTGGAACCAGATGACCACCTTCTCGCGCGGCTTCACTTCCACGGTCACGACTTTCTCCACTTCCTTCGTGACCACCTTCTCGACTTCCTTGGTGACCACCTTTTCCACTTCCTTCGTCACGACGACGGTTTCCTTGACCACCTTCTCCACCACCTGGGGGGTGGGGGTGGCGCAGGCGGCCAGAACAATCAAAGCCATCAGTACCGGTACGATTACCTTTAGACGACGCATGGTGACCTCCTCCTTTCCATGCAGAGTCACGGATGAACACGTTTCGCAAGTGGTGCATCAAGGGCGTGTGTCGGAATTTTCACCTCCTTTCCTCCGCTTCCGCGTAGATCTGGTGTCGGTCGATGTGGCCCTTGAGGGGGCCCATATGTTGCAGTTTCCGCTCGGCGAGATGCTGCCCCACGCGAGCCGCGTGATGGGGCGACAGCCCATCGAGCAGGGCCATGAGCAGCCCGGCCAGGAAGGCATCGCCCGCGCCCGTCACATCCATCACCGGGACGTCGTGGGGGGGGATGTAGGCGGCATCGCCTCGGTGGGAGAACCACCAGGAGCCGTTGGCCCCTTGCGTGAAGAAGACATGCTGCGCGCCCCAGTTCAGAAACTGCTGCGCGCACCGTTCCGGGTTATCGTCACCGAAAAGGCGGAAACAATCGTCGCGCGAGGGTTTGACCACCTTCGCCAGGGAGACGGCCTCAGCAATGACGTCGGATGCCTGGGCCGTTTCGTCCCACAGGCGGGGGTGGTAGTTGGGATCGAGGGAGATGAGCAGGTTTCGTTCTCGCGCTCCGCGCATGAGCGTGAACACGGTGTCGCGCAAAGGGGGCTGGGAGAGGGCGAACGCGGATACGTGCAGCGCGTGGGTCCGCTCCAGGATGTCCTCGGGGATGTGAGAGGGCTCCAGGTAGCGGTCGGCACCGCGGTAGACGAGGAAGTCCGGGGTCGTGGTGTGTCGGGTGACGAGGACGAGGGTCGTGGGGGCGGGTGCGGTAACCAATGGGCTGACATCGACGCCTTCGGACTGAAGTGTTTCGCGCGCCCACTCTCCCAGTTCGTCCTTGCCCACGGCGGCCAGGAGCGCGCTGCGACCGCCGAGTGCAGCGATGTTGCGGGCCACATTTGTCGGGGCTCCACCGAGGAAGCGCCGGAACGTGGCTGCCTCTTTGAGCGATTGCACCGCTTCGGTGCTGATCAAGTCAACGACGAGTTCGCCCAGACACAGGACATCCCAGGGGTGGTGTGAGGCCATGTATGTCTCCCCTTTGCCTTTGGGGTTGGGAGTTTGCGTGCTGTTTTTGGAATCTGTTCCATATGGTATCGGTTCCATCTCGTTCTGTCAAATTTGGTCGTTGGGTGGGTCACCCACAGAACATGACCTGTTTCCCGCGGACAGGCACTTTTGACTATAATGCGTGAGGGCCACAGTTTGAAACCATTGAAGTAGGTGGACGAAATTGTTTACTATTGGAGGTAAGAGCGGGCGGATTCATGACTCTTGAAGAGTTCGGAACTCTGCTGAAGCGGCCTCCTCCAGGAGCCCCCTTTGAGGGGGCTTTGCCCTGACGTAGCCTGGAGGTTTACCTCCAGGCGGGTTCGAGCGCCGATCTGCAGCCCGTTTAATGTCGGAACAATTTGGAAATCTCCAATATCGCACGGCTTAACAGGGTCCGCCCCGCAGGGGCGGACGACGCTGGCTGGGGGTGTGCGTTTGGCGTCCCGCAGGGACACCCCATGTTAAGCGGGCGGATTCATCCGCTCGTAGACTTTAGGAGTGGGGGAGTATGGCAACGATTCGAGATGTGGCACGGCTGGCCGGTGTGGGCGTCGGCACGGTCTCTCGGGTGTTGAACAACCACCCGTCTGTGCGCGAGCAAACGCGGCGACGGGTGCTCGAGGCCATCGAGGCACTCAACTACCACCCCGACCCGTCGGCCCGACGGCTTTCCCTGCGCCGTACCCTCACTATTGGGGTCATTGTGCCCTTCATCACTAATCCCTCCGTGGTCGAACGCTTGCGCGGCATTACCCTGGGGTTGGAGGGGACGGAATATGATTTGGTCATCTTCAACGTGGAAACGGTTCAAAATCGGGATCGGTACTTTAAGGAGGTGGTGCGCGGGAAGCGGGTGGATGGCCTGATCGTCATTTCCCTGTCCCCCACCGATGACGAAGCGGAACGTTTCGCCCAGGCAGACCTTCCCGTTGTCCTTGTGGACGCTGCCCACCCGCGCCTGCCTCACGTGATCATTGACGACGTGCAGGGCGGGATGATGGCGACCCAGCATCTGATCAACCTGGGGCACCGTCGTATCGCGTTCCTCGGCGACATTCATCCGAACCCCTTTGGCTTTACGGCAAGTTATCACCGTTACTTGGGGTACATGCAGGCCCTTGAGAAGGCGGAACTTCCCTACGAGGAGAAGTACGTGGTTCTGGGGGAGCACAGTCGCTACACGGCCTACGCACTGGCTATGGGCCTGTTTGACCAATCGCCCCCTCCCACAGCGATCTTTGCCGCCAGTGATACCCAGGCTTTGGGCGTGCTGGCTGCCGCGCGCGAGGCCGGCTACCACGTGCCTGAAGACCTCTCCGTTGTAGGATATGACGATGTGGAAACGGCCCACTATTTGGGCCTGACCACCATTCATCAACCCCTGGTGGATTCGGGGATCGAGGGGGTTTCGCTGCTCATGAAGATACTGGCCGGGGAAGAGGTGCCCAACGAGATTCGCCTCCCCTTGAGCCTGGTCGTGCGCCAGACCACCGCGCCACCCCGACCAGGCCCAAAAACGATCGCCTGAAAGGTGTCGCTATGCGCCAGACGTTGCCATCCCATCTTGTACTCCTGCTCCTCTTGAGCCTGGCCGCGCCGGCTTTGGCCTGTGGCTCTTTCGCACCGCGGCCCACCCCTACCC
>JALWHQ010000276.1 GCA_026983525.1 Anaerolineae bacterium
CCTCAAGGGCGGCGCGAGCGACGCGCGCGCGGTCGTCCGCGCTCTTCATCAGAGTGTCGGTAACGACGACGCGCATACCCAAGGCGGCGATGGCGTCCTTTTGCTCCGCGTCGCGCTCGTCGAGCACGAACGCGCCGAGAATGTCCCGATAGTAGCGGGCCACGGCCAGCGGCGAGGGGTCCTCCCCGTACTCGCGCATGATCTTGGCCAGCGGCCCTTTGATGGCCTTGCCGCCCACGATGGGCGAGACCATGACCACGTGCTCCCGTCGTCGTTGCAGGATGTCGCGCACGCGGGGGAGGGCCAGGATGGGGTCGAGGCTCAGGTAGGGGTTGGACGGCGCGATGACGATGGCGCGCGCGGCCTCCAGCGCGTCGAGCACGCCGGGCGCGGGTCGCGCGCTTTCCATGCCCTCGAAGCGCACCCCGCGCACGGGCGGCTGCTGGCGGCGGTGGACGAAGTACTCCTGGAAGGGTAGGGTGCCGTCGGGAGTGACGATGACCGTGCGCACGGGGTCGTCGGTCATGGGCAGGATGCGGGCGCGGATGCCCAGGGCCGCGCGCAGATGGTCGGTGATGCGGCTGAGGGGCCACCCCTGGTCGCGCAGGAACCGACGCACGATGTGCGTGGCCAGGTCCTTATCGCCCAGTTGGAACCAGGTCGGCGCGCCGTAACGGCCCAGCATCTCCAGCGCCTGGAAGGTATCCCCCGCCAGCCCCCAACCCCGCTCGGGATGGTTGAGGCCCGCCAGCGTGTACATGACCGTGTCCAGGTCGGGAGAAATAGACAGGCCGATGTGCTCGAAATCGTCGCCTGTGTTCACGACGACGGTAAGCACGTCGGGCGGGAGGATGGCGTACAAGCCCGCGGCCATCTTCGCTCCGCCCACGCCGCCGGAGAGCAAGACGAGGGAGGTATCAGGTATCAGATATTGGGTATTGGATATCTCTGTACCCCGCGTGCTCTCAGGATGTGCGGTGGACGTCCGTTCGGGGGGTAATACCTGATACCCAATACCCAATACCTTCTTTTCCAAATCCTCCCTTTCCTTCACCACCCGCTCCGCCGGGTAGCCGACGGTGATGAACCCCTGCGGCTCCCAGGTGGGGGGCAGGTCGAGGACGGCGCGGACGATGTCGCCCGCGAAGAGGGGCGCGCAGATCCAGCAGGCGCCCAGGCCCAGCGCGTGCGCGGCCAGCAGGAGGTTCTGCCCGGCCAGGGCCACGCTCTGCACCATCATCAGATACGCGGCCCGCTGACGCCGCTCGTCCTCGTACGCGTCCACCGTGTCCGTGTCCAGGGCGAGGACGATGAGCAAGGGCGCGGTGGTGAGGCGGCGGATGGAGCGGGCCGCGCGCTCGCGCGCCGCGTCCTCGTCCCAGCCGTCCTGAAGCAGGTCCGCGACTAGGCGTTCCGCCATGCGGCGGGCCAGTTCCTCGCGGCGCGGGCCACGGCCTACAAGGACGAACCGCCACGGCTGGCGGTTGTGCGCGGAAGGGGCCCAGTGGGCCGCGCGCAGCATCTCCCATACCAGGTCGGGCGGCACCTCCCGATCCTCATAGCGGCGAATCGAGCGTCGGGTGTAAATGGCCTGCCAGATGTCCACATCCCTCTCCTTTGGCTGGCATCCTAACCTCTGGGTAGGGTAACATCGTCTTCCAGAGTCGATTATATTACCGGATACCTGATACCCGATACCCGGTATCCACCCAGATATCAGGTATCACGGATGCCGGTAATAGGTGGAAATCAGGTGAGGGGGGTAGATCCCCTTATCCGTGACAATGGCGCTGATAAGGTGGGGTGGGGTCACATCAAAGGCGGGATAGTAGGCACGCGCGCCCGGAACCGCGGTGCGAACGACTCCCTCGGCCCCGCGACAGGTGAGCACTTCTTCCGGATTGCGCTCCTCAATGACAATGTCCGCGCCCGTGCGCGTGTGGGGGTCGGGGCCATCATAGCCCAATACGTAGAAGGGGACACCGAAATGGTGCGCGGCAATGGCAATCTGCAATGTGCCCACCTTGTTAGCAATGTGCCCGTCCATAGCGATGCGGTCCGCCGCGGTGACGTACACGCTCACTTTGCCCGCGGCCATGGCGTGGGCAGCCATGCCATCGGTGATGATGGTCACGGGGATACCGGTTTCCAGCCCACAGGCCGCGGTCAGCCGTGCCCCTTGCAGGTAGGGACGTGTCTCGGTGGGCCAAAGTTCTATGGATTTGCCCTGTTCGTGGACCGCGACGTAGAGCATCCAGCAGAGGGCCGCGCCGGGAATGCAATGGGTGAGGATGCGGTCACCGTCGTGGACGAGGTTCGCCGCGTGACGGCCACATGCCTCGGCCACGCGATTGCCCCGCTCGATCTCCCCGTTGACATAGGCAAGGATGGCCTGAGCAGCATCGTCCCCTCTGTCCAGCGCGCGCTCGCCCACGCGCAACGCCTCGGGCACGACCTGGTAAAGATCGTCCGCGGTGGGGCGGGTGCGCAAGAGGCGCTCGGCTGCTGCCCGCAGGTGTTCGCGCTGGCGCGCGGCCGAAAGGTGGCGCACTTCCTCGGCTGCGAGGACGAGTCCCAGGCCGGCCGCGTACGCGAGGGGCGGCCCCCCTTGGACGACCATGTCCTCAATGGCGCGCGCGACCTCCTCCACAGACGCGCACGCCACGAATTCCGTGCGGAACGGGTATATGCGGCGGTCGAGTAAGATGACGCGCCCGTCCTCATACCGCAACGTGTTGAAGCGATCCGCCAGAAGTGCCAGGCCTTCCTTTTTTGCCACCCGTAGTGCCCCCTCAGCCCGAGATCAAGCCCGTTTCCTTCCCCACTTTGTAGAAGATTTCCAGCACCCGGTCCAGTTGCTCGTCGGTGTGCGTGGCCATGTAGGACGTGCGCAGCAGGCACTTGTCCGGTGGGACCGCGGGAGGCAGCACGGGGTTGACGAACACCCCCTCGTCAAAGAGGTACTTCCACACGTACACGGTGAGCATGTCGTTGCCGATGATGATGGGGATGATGGGGGTCTCGCTGTTGCCCGTGTCAAACCCCATGTTGGTGAACTCGCGCTTCATGCGACGGGCGATCTGCCACAGGCGCTCGCGGCGCTCGGGCTCTTCCTTCATGATCTGAAGGGCCGCGCGCGCGGCTGCCGCGTTGGCAGGGGGAATGCTGGCGCTGAAGATCATGGAGCGGCCAAAGTGCTGGATGTAGTGAATGACGTCATAATCACCGGCGATGAATCCACCCAGGGAAGCGAATGATTTACTGAACGTGCTCATGATCAGGTCGACCTCGTCGGTCAGGCCGAAGTGGGCGGCCGTGCCGTTCCCCTGGGGGCCGAGAACCCCCATGCTGTGCGCGTCGTCCACCATGAGACGGGCCCCGTACTTCTTGCAGAGGGTCACCAACTCGTGGAGGGGCGCGATGTCCCCGCCCATGCTGTACACACCGTCCACGACCACCAGTCGGCCGCGCGAGGCGTCGGCCTTCTGAAGGACACGCTCCAAGTCTTGCATGTCATTGTGGCGGAAACGCAGGATTTTCCCTTGGGAAAGGATGGCTCCATCCACAATGCTGGCGTGGTCGTCCTTGTCCAGAATGACGATGTCCTGACGTCCTACGATGGCCTGGATCGTGCCCAGATTCGTTTGATACCCGGTGCTGAAGACAAGGGCCGCCTCCTTGCCCACGAAGTCCGCCAACTCTTCCTCAAGTTCCGTGTGCAACCGCAGCGTGCCGTTGAGAAAACGAGACCCTGTGTTGGACGTACCGTATTTGCGTATGGCCTCGATGGCCGCCTCCCGCACTTTGGGGTGCGTGGTCAATCCCAAATAATTGTTGGACCCGCACATGATCAGGCGGTGTCCTTTATATGTCACCTCCGTACCCTCGTTCTCGTCCAGGGGGATGAAATAGGGATAATATCCCCCCTTCATCGCTTCTTTCGCCTGGGTGAAGGTGTGAACTTTGGCGAAAATGTCCTGACCCGGCCATGTTGGTGCGCTTGCCATGATGCCTCCTCACGTGTGATGCGTCGTGCGTCTTACGTCTTACGTCTTGCGTCGTTCGTCTTCGCAGCGCTTCAGCCTGTTCTTGACGGAAGACGCACGACGCACGACGTACGACGCACAACGCTGTCTCATGCCCTCAACGCTTGTATGACGTTCGGCAGTTGTACCACCAGGTCGCCGGCCACCACGCCCGCCTCACCGATCTCCGCCCGGGCAAATTCTCCGGCCAAGCCGTGGATAAACCCACCGCACACCGCGGCTTCGAAGGGAGCCAGTCCCTGGGCCAGCAACCCCACAATGGCTCCGGCAAGGACGTCGCCGCTTCCCCCGGTAGCAAGGGCAGGATTGGCGAAAGGCAGAACCGCCAGACGGCCATCGGGAGCAGCGATAACGGTGTACGCGCCCTTGAGGAGCACGATTTGTCCCCACTCCCTGGCTTTCTCCCGGGCCAGTTCCCAGCGGCGCGCCTGTACCTCCTTGGTGGAAAGCCCGCACAGGCGGGCCATCTCACCG
>JALWHQ010000277.1 GCA_026983525.1 Anaerolineae bacterium
CCGCCACCGGACACGGCGCGCCCGCGGGGGTCAACGGCATGCCAAAGCGGGCCTCCAACTCCTCCCGACAGAGGCGATACGCGGCCTCGACCAGCACCTCGGCCAGGTCGGTCAGGGCGGCGGAAAACTCCTCAAAGGAAGAACGGCCCAAAATGTACCGCATGTCCACGCGGAACATTTCCCGATCCTTGAACGCGTTGAGGGCATCCCGTTTGGCCTCGTATGTGTCGCCCCCCTCGAGAAGGGCCTGTACCTCGAACCAGAGGGTGCTTTTGCTCTTGGTCACGTCCAGTTCGGCCACCTCCTGCAGCACGGGGAACAGTTGCTCATACTGCAGCCGCAGGAAGTCGTCCCACAGAAAATGGGACACCCCGAGGAGTCGGGCCAACGCCTCCAGCACCGCGGGGGTCTGAAGGGTGGCGAGTTCGCGATGCCAGTCGGGACGGGCGAACAGGTCGGCCAGGAAGCGGCGAAAGTGTCGTTGGGCAGCCTCCGGGTCGGAGGCGCGGGGCAGAAGGTGGGTAAAATGCTTCACGAGCACGGTCGCGGCGCGCAACTTCTGCTGTTCCTGGGGAGAAGTGATCTTGCGGCCATGCTGGTCGGTGATCCACAGGGTGTCGCGCACCCTTTGCCCCACCGTTTGGACATCCATGCGTGCTATGTAGATGTTGTTCAACGCTAAAGCCTGCGTAAATGCATACAGAAAGCCGATAGTATCGGGGGCATCGATTCGCAAGACCGTGTAGCGGGGGGAGGAGTCATTGTCGATTTCGATATCTACGGGGAGCAGAATATCAGTCGCCTCCGGGTGGTACTCCAGAGCCTGGGCGAAACGTCGGGCCAGCACGCCCTGCGCAGCCTCCCGATTCCCTCCTTCGAGATACGTCAAAAGATTTATCAAATCATCCCGATAGTGGCACCAGGTCTGTTCGTCCACACTCCCGGTACTTGGGCGTACATGGAAAACGTCCACAATTTTGCGCGGCTCACCGGCCCGCCGACCCTCGTAGGTGAACACCCGTCCCTCAATGATGTTCATCCCGTATACGGAGAGCAACCCGGTGATCAGCGAAAGTTCCCCCAGGTAGTCGTAGGCGACGATGGTGACCTCCCACAGGTCATCGTCAAGGGGACGCGCCTCCACCTCGGCCAGGTTTTCGGGGGAGAGGCGCGCGGCCAGCGCGGCGTGATGCGCTACCGTGGCAGGGTCGAAAGCCTCCCGGTAGGACGCGGCCATCCGCTCGATGTGTGCCTGCACCTGGGACGCGTCCTCTCCTCCCCCCTTTTTGGGGGATGCCGCAGGCTCGGTCTTTTCCCCCAGATAACGGCAGTACACGCTGCGGATGGCCTGCCGGTATTGCTCGTACTGCTGCACCAGTTGCTCGGCCGCGTCCTCGCCCTCATACCCCAACCGTCGCGCCAGGTCCTCCAGGGCCTCGGGCTGCGTGGGCAGGCGGTGGGTCTGGCGGTTGTGCATCAGTTGTAAGAAGTGCTCCACCGTGCGCAGGAAGATGTATCCGTCGAGGAGGATCTGGTAGTCCTCCTCGGGAAGGATGCCGTGCCGGTGGAGGCGGGCCAGCACGCGCCGGGTGTTCCCGCTCCGCACGCCCGGGTAGCGACCTCCGTACGTGAGTTGCAGGTACTGGGCAATGAACTCGATGTCCCGGATAGAGCCCTCGCCCAGTTTGACCTCGCCCCAGGCTTTCCCGCGTTGGCGCAACCTTTCCTCGATGTGGGCCTTCATCTCCCGCACGGCATCGCGCGCCTGCAACGGGGTCAACCGGAAGATGATGGACGGGAACCGGCGCACGACCGCCGCGCCCAGGGCTCTATCTCCGGCGATGGGGCGCGCCTTAAGCAGGGCTTGCCACTCCCACACGCGCGCGTGCCGCTCCAAGTACTTCATGTATCCTGCCACCGACGTCACCAACGGCCCCGACCGCCCCCAGGGGCGTAGTCGCATGTCCACTCGGTAAAGGAACCCCTCCTCGGTAACACGGGTAAGCACGTCAATGAGCCGCTCGCCCAGGGGGACATAGCGCACCGCATCTTCCGCGGCGAGGAAGAGCAAGTCGATGTCGGAACTGTAATTCAGTTCGCGGCCGCCCAGTTTCCCCAGAGCAAGAACCGCGAATCCCTCCGGTGAAATGCCCGTCTCTTCTGTCGCCACATCCAGGGCAACGCGCACCAAAGCCTCGGCCAGGAAAGAGAGTTGTAGAGTCACGCGCGAGAGGCTCCAGAAATCCCACAGGTCACAGGCGCCGATGCGCAGCAATTCCCGCCGTTGGTAGCGACGCAAGGCCAGAAGTTGCTCGGGGAAGTTATGCCCCTCGACCACTTGGCGGACCTCGTCGTAGAACCGGCCCACCGACTTCATGCGCGTAATCTGGCGGCGGTTCAACAAAAAGGAAAGATAGGCGGGATTTTGAAGGAGGATTTCGGCCAGAAAAGGGCTGGACGCGAAAAGGGTGACGAGTTTCTCCACACCGCGAGGGTAAGCCACCAGTTGGGCAATGAGCGTGTCAGACTGAGGGGTCGTCTGAAAGAGACGATCAAAGTGGGACAAGACACGCTGCGGCTCTTTCACACGGGTCAGTGCCACCGTGAAATGGGACAACAGGGTTTCCAAACCCGTGCGGGCTTCCGGGTGTTTGGTCCATCGTTGCCAGTGAAAACGTAGACGTTCCTCAATGTCCCTCATGTCTTTGACGGACAACGATCACCCGCTCCCTATCACGCCACGTCTTCTTCTGCTTCGGTTGCGTCCAAATCGGTCAATTCGCCCGTTACGACGAAGATTGTACGCTCGCAGATATTTGTTACTCGGTCAGCAGCACGCTCCACGTTATGGGCAGCCCAAAGCAAAAATGTAGCCTGATTGATATGACGTGGGTCCTGCAAGATGTATGTGATGAGTTCGCGATAGATTTGATCATACAGGGCATCGATCTCATCATCCTCGGCAATGATAGCCCGCGCCGTCTCCACATCACGCTGCACAAAGGCCTCGAGCGCCCGATGTAACATTGAGACTGCCCTCTCTGTCATCCGAGGCAAATCAATAAGGGGTTTCATGAGCGGCTCTTCGCCAATTTTTAGGTTGATGTTAGCAATGCCCTTTGCATAATCTCCTATGCGTTCCAACTCGGTGGCAATCTCCAGCACGGAGGCAAGAACGCGCAAGTCGGTTGCCATAGGTTGCTGAGTGGCGATGAGTACAAGGGCCTCCCTTTCCACTTGGTAGCGTTTCTGGTTGATGAGTTTGTCCTCCTTGATAATGCGCTCCGAGGCCTCAAAATCCCGCCTTTTCAAAGCGTTCATAGCCTCCAACATGGCTTTCTCGACCATGTGCCCCAGGTCGAGTAAGTCGTTAAGTAACGCTTGCAAGCGTTGTTCGAACATTAACCGTGTCATGAAGGCAACTCCTTCTTGCAAGGCTGAATGAATCGGGGTGACATGTGCGCGTCCACGATGGGATCCATTACCCCGATTATGCCATAAGCACGTGCCGCGGGGAAACCCTATTCCCCATGGATAGAGATCGCGCGGCTATCGCTAATTGTCCCATTTGGCGGAGGATATGGCACAATAAATCTCTTGAAGGGATACCTTGGTGAGGAAAGGACGCCGTCCATGCATGTACACCCTTTCCCCGTTGCCATGCGTGACGGGTCACTTGTACCTGTAGAAAGAGCCACAATACCCATTACTGCCTCCGCCCTTTACGGCGCGCTGGGGGTCTACGAAACGGTGGAAATCGTCCAGGGCCGCCCCTTTCGCCTGCTCGAACACTTGAGCCGCCTGGACGATTCGGCCCGTATGAGTGGTTTTACGCTTCCCCGCCCTACCGACCAAGTGGCCGAATGGGTGGCCCCGCTCCTCAAAGCGAACGATGTGCATGAATGCTTGCTGCGCGTGGTCATCGTTGACATCGGAGAAGAAGTGGCTACTTACTATTTGTACCTCATGCATCCACCCGATTATCCCCGAGAGTGGTATACCACAGGGGTGCCGGTCACGACGTTTCCCGCGGCCCGTTCTTTGCCGCTGATCAAATCGCTGAATACCCTCGTTCCCGGACTGGCCCGCCGCAAAGCCCGCTCGATGGGCGTACACGATGCCTTGCTCATCGACCACTTCGGCAACGTCACCGAGGGTTCCAATTGCAACGTGTGCGTGGTAATTGACGGCACCCTCCTCGCGCCTCCTTATGGCGCGGCCCTGGAAGGCATCACCATGAGCATTGTGCTCAGCCTGGCCCGCGATCTGGGCATCCCTGTGGAAAGACGCCCTCTCCCCGCTCATGAGATCCCCCGCTGGGATGAGGCCTTCCTGACCAGCACCCGACGTCACGTGCTTCCCATCGCGCGTGTGGACGATCACGAAATGTCCGTAGGTCCCATCACACGGGCGTTGATGCAGGCTTTTGACGATCTTTGGCGGCGGGAGTTGGGCATCTGACATGGAAGCATCCCACTGGATCAGCTGCAACGGTGTACTCATCGACCCACAC
>JALWHQ010000278.1 GCA_026983525.1 Anaerolineae bacterium
GGAGAGGGGCACCACCTCTTCCTCCTCAGCGCGCGGGGGCGGCGCTGCAGGTCGTGGGGGCGCGGGTGGCGGAGGCGGTGCGGGCGGCGCGGCGGGAGGCTTCTCCTCGACCGCGACCTTTTCCTCCTCCCAGGTAGAGGGCTTGAACAGTTCGCCCGTGCCGGGCTGCTCCCAGGGAGGCACTTCCTCCGCAGGAGGCGCAGGGGGCACCTCGGGCTTGGCCACCTTCATCTGCTCGATGTAACGGAGCAGATCCTTCTTGGTGACGCGGCCGCCCTTGCCCGTGCCCTTGATCTTGGAGAGGTCGATGCCGTACTCCGCGGCCATGCGCGCGACCACGGGACTGACGCGCCGCGGGCGGCGTCTCTTCTCCTCGCCGTCGGGCTTCTCGGCCGCGAGGGGCTCGGCCGGGGCCTCGGGCACGGGCACGCCTGTGGTGGTGACGAGTTCGTGGGTGCCCACCGCGTGCAAATCCACCTTCTTGGGGATGTTGGGCGGGAGTTGCTCGCCGGGCTGGCCGATGACCGCGATGACCGTGCCCGCGTCGACGGTTTCCCCTTCCTGAACCAGAATCTTGAGCAGCACACCCGACTCGGGCGCGGGGATTTCCGTGTCTACCTTTTCCGTGGAAACTTCCAGCAACGGCTCCAGTTTCTCGACGCGCTCACCTTCCTTCTTCAGCCAGCGGGAAATAGTCCCTTCGACGACGGATTCGCCGAGTTGTGGCATGGGTACGAGTATGGCCACGGTTGTCCTCCTTTGAAGAGTTCAAATTGCAAAGTGAAAAGTGAAGAGGGTGCTGTCCATCGGTCGTTTTCACTTTTCACTTTTCACTTTGTACTCCCTTCTCAGTATTCCGCGAGTTCCCTCATCTTCGCCTCGATCTTGTCCGCCAGGGGCAGGAACCACTTCTCGAACGGGGGCGCGTAGGGCACCGCGGGGACGTCGGGGCCCGCGAGGCGCATGACGGGCGCGTCCAGCCACTCGAACATGTCCTCCGCGATGCGGGCCGCAATCTCCGCGCCCCATCCGCCCGTCAGGTTGTCCTCGTGCACGATGAGCACCTTGCCCGTCTTGCGCACCGACTCGTAGATGAGGTCGAGGTCGGGCGGGAACAGGGTGCGCAGGTCGATGACCTCGGCCTGTATGCCGTCGGTCTCGGCCAGTTTGTCCGCGGCCTTGATGGCCTCGTGCAGGGTCATGCCGTAGGAGACGACGGTGATGTCATCGCCCGCGCGCTTGATGTCCCCTTCACCAATGGGAATCTCATAATACTCGTCGGGCACCTCGCCCTTGACCAGGCCGTACAGCCGCTTGTGTTCGAAGAAGAGGACGGGGTCGGGTGCCTGGGCGGCCGAGCGCAGCAGGCCGACGATATCCTTGGGCGTGGAGGGGGCGAGGACGTAGAGGCCAGGTACGTGGGTGAAGAAGGCCTCGACCGATTGGGAGTGATAGAGGCCGCCGCTGACGCCGCCACCGTAGGGCGCGCGGATGATCATGGGCACCGTCCAGGCGCCGTTGGATCGGTAGCGGTAGCGGGCCACCTCGTTGACGATCTGGTTGAAGGCGGGGAAGATGAAGTCCGCGAACTGGATTTCGCAAATGGGGCGATAGCCGTTCAGGGCCATGCCCAGGCCCACGGCCACGATGGACAACTCGGCCAGGGGGGTGTCGATGACGCGCTCGGGTCCGAACTTCTCGTAGAGGCCCTGGGTGGCGCGGAACACACCCCCGCGCGGGCCCACATCCTCTCCCATGACCACAACGCTGGGGTCACGCTCCATAATTTCCATCAATGTATCGCGAACCGCCTGCAGGTTGGTTTTCGTTGCCATGAGAACGACCTCCTTGCACGTGAACCGCATAGTAGATCAGGTGGATGACTAAGGTGTGATGCGTGATACGTGATACGTGATGCGTGATGCGTGATGCGTAACGCTATCACGCATCGCGCATTACGCATTACGTTTGAAGGCTTTGGGCCACTTCACCAGGTGGAAGTCGCCGAACACGCCCTCGGCCGCGGATTCGACGGGCGGGTAGGGCTGGTGCAGGGCGAAGTCCACCGCGTCGTCCACTTCCTGCATGACTTGCTTGAGGACTTCGGCCTTCTTTTCCTCGTCGAGCAGGCCGCGCTCCATGAGGTATTTTTCATAGAGCAGAATGGGGTCGCGCTTCTTCCACTGTTCGACTTCCTCGCGCGAGCGGTAGGAGCGGTCGTCGTCCGCGGTGGAGTGGGGCACAGGACGGTAGGTCTTGGCCTCGACCAGGGTGGGGCCCTCACCGCGGCGCGCGCGCTCGACGGCCTCGACCATGACGTCGTAGCAGGCGAGGAGGTCGTTGCCGTCGACAATGACCCCGCGAATGTTGTACGCGGCCGCGCGGTCGGCCACGTTCTCCACGGGCATCTGCTTCTTCACGTGAACGGAAATCGCGTACTGGTTGTTCTGGCACACGAACACAATGGGAGGATGATAAATGCCCGCCCAGTTCAGGGCCTCGTGAAAGTCTCCCTCGCTGGTGGCGCCTTCGCCAAACCCAACGACGACCACTTCATCCTTACCTTGGAGTTGGGATGCCAGGGCCACGCCCACGGCCTGAGGTGCCTGCGTCATCACAGGGCTGGAGACGGTGACAATTTTGGAGGGCTTGTAACTGAAGTGTTCGGGCATCTGGCGGCCGCGGCTGAACACATCCCCCTCCTTGCCCAGCAGGGCCAGGAGCATTTGCCGCGGGGTCACGCCCAGGATGAGGCAGGTGGCGATATCGCGATAGTGGGGAAAGAGCCAGTCGTGCCCTTTGCGCATGGCAAAGCCCTGGGCTACCTGAATGGCCTCGTGGCCGATGCCCGAGATGTGGAAGGGCGCCTTGCCCTGGCGGTTGAGAATCCACATGCGCTCGTCCAACTTGCGGCTGAGCACCATGTAGTAGTACATCTGCAAGAGTTGTTCCTCGTTCAACCGATCCGACGGCCGGGTCATCACTTTTTCCTGAACGCTCATCGTTCTTCCTCCTTCGCTATTTGAGAAGCGGATCCGTTTCCGTTGGCGCCATTAGTTGAAACACGGGAAGGGTGTGCACGTTGCTGAGTTGGCCGACCGACCATGTCCACTGCCGCAACTCTGCCGAACAAAAAACGGGCACTCAACTTGGGAGTGCCCGTTGGGTGTACGGATACGGTATGGCGGCCAACCACAAGCCCGCCTGACGAATTGTCTCATCTATAATGCGAAGGCTCGCGCGCAGCACAATGTCATCTGTCCAGCCCATGTACATCCACCTCGCCGTTGAGGGGGATTTTCCTGGCTTCATTATACACGCGCGGGCCCAACATCCCAAATAGTAATAATACACGCGACCAGTTCACCACGTCGTCGGGCATCCTCCTCCTGTGATATGAGTTCCCGCTCCCGTTCGAGTATCTCCTCCCGTCTTGCTTCCTGGGCCAGCGTAATGAGCAGCGGCGCCAATTTAGGTCATCATCCACCGTCCATCGTCTATGGTCTATTTGAGCGCTTCCGCAATAATTTGGGCGATGTCCTTGACCTGCATAGCCCCATCGGCCTGGTTGTTGGCGTCGGACATCATGCGGAAGCAGAAGGGGCAGGACGTGGCCAGGACGTTGGCGCCGGTGCTGCGTGCCTCCGCGTAACGGGTGGCGTTCACCGCGGCCTGGCCGTGTTCCTCTTCCTTCCAGAACTGGGCGCCGCCTGCGCCACAGCAGAAGGAGTTGCGGCCGTGGCGCTCCATCTCCACCAGGGAAACGCCAAAGGTGGTAAGCACATCCCGTGGCGCGTCCACGATGCCGTTGTGCCGCCCCAGGTAGCAGGGGTCATGGAAGGTCACCTTGGCGGTGACTTGGCCGTCCACCTTCAGCCGCCCCTGTTCGATCAATTCCTGAACGAATTCTGTATAGTGAACGACCTCGAACTCGCCGCCCAGATCGCGGTACTCCTTGCCGATAGTGTGCATGCAGTGGGGACACCCCGTCACGATGCGTTTCTTGTCCGCGCCCACCTCTTTCAGGACCTCAATGTTGCCCAGCGCCAGTTCGTAGAAGATGTCCTCCGCGCCCGCGCGGCGGGCTGCATCTCCTGTGCACGTTTCCATCTCGCCCAGCACCGCGAAGTTGACCCCCGCGGCGTGAAGGATAGTGGCGATGGCACGCGCGGTCTTCTGCCCGTCGGGGTCGAACGCCCCCGCGCACCCCACCCAGTACAGCACGTCGAAGTCGGGGTTCTCCTCCACAGTTGGGACGTGGAAATCCAGCCCCTCTGTCCACTCCATGCGGCTCTGGCTGGCCGACCAGGGATTTCCCACCCGCTGCATGCCGTTGAACGCGGTCTTCAACTGGGTGGGGAAGGCCCCTTCCATCAGCACCTGGTTGCGCCGCATGTCCACGATGTCAAACATGGGCTCGTTGCCCACGGGACACACCTCCACGCAGGCGCCGCAGGTGGTGCAGGCCCACACCGCGCTCTCGCTGAGCGCGTAGTCGAGCAGGGGCACTTCGTCGGTGCCCGCGGCTAAGTCGGCCATGTGTTCGCGCGTGTAATACCGCTTGTTGATCTCCAGCGCGGAGGGTGAGAGTTCCTTGCCCGTCAGGTAGGCGGGACACACCTCCTGGCAGCGGTTGCACATGATGCACGCGAACGCGTCCAGCACCTGGGTTTTGCTCAGGTCGAACAGGCGGGCCGCGCCGAACTGCTCGATGGTCTCGTCCTCGAAGTCCAAAGGCTCGAGCGCGCCCAGGGCCGCGCGCTCGGGACGGGTCATGTAATTGATGGGCGCCATGAACAGGTGGGCGTGTTTACTGTACGGGAAGTAAGGCAGAAAGGCCAGGATCAGGCCCAGCGCGAACCACCACGCCACGTGGCGCCCCACTTCCAGCGCGGAGGGGGAGAGTCCCGACCAGAGAATGGAGCCGACCAGGGTAGCGAAAGGCTGCCAAGCATCGGGATGCTGCACGACGGCGAAGGTCTCGCCGATGAAGCGGCCACCCACATGGCCGAGGATGAACAGGCCGACGATGAGCGAGTCTTTCGGGATGCCTGTGGGGGCTTTGGGGTGCAGTTTGACGTTCTCGTGGTAGGAGAGGGCGGGCGCGCGGACAATGAAGCGCCGCACCAGGAAGTAGATCATGCCCACAATGGCCGAGACACTGAGCACGTCGGCCAGAAGGCGGTAGAGGCCACCGATCAGCGTGTCCCCGAAGGGTTGAAAGTCGGGCACATAGCCCGCGATCACGTCGAAGACGTTCACGAGCATGTAGAAGATGAAGGCCCAGGCAATGCCGTAATGGAACAGGGACGTGATCGTGCGCCTGCGGATGATGCCATCTTGGAGAAGGAAGGCCCACAGGCCCGTCTTGATACGCCTGGGCACCAGGGACCAGTCAATCTCCCCTTGACCGTGGTTGATAATGCGCCACATGCGGGAGAAGGTGATGTAGGAGAGGTACAGCGAAACAAGAACCGCGATGGGGAACAGGATCTTCTCCGCTAACGTGAGCACCGTTGCCCTCCTTGTACACGTGTGTTGTGGTACAATGCTACAGGCTGGGTCACTCTAAGCAACTTCGGTCATCCTCAACGGTGGCATGACCATGAACGGTGTAGAACTCATCACATCCGAATGGGAAGCCGCATTTCAACGGCTTCTCTCATCCGCCAAACGCGAGCTTCTCCTCGTGTCGCCATTTGTGGGGCAGGAGCCACTGAACTATCTGGGCAGAGCGATGTCCCGTGTCAATCCTCCGCCGCGCGTGTACCTCCTTCTGAATGCGGCTCCCGAAAATTTGCTTTCAGGCAGTGTAGACGCCCGCGCGCTTCACGCGCTGATTTCCACCCACCCTCACATCCATACGGCCCACCTGGGCAACTTGCACGCCAAGGTATATGTGCAGGACAGCGAGGTTGCCCTGGTTACCTCAGCCAACTTCACCACCGGCGGATGGCGTCGGAACCGAGAGCTTGGCGTACGCATCCAGGATGCCGCTCTGGTTGACCAAATCCGCTCCCACATTCTTTCTCTCTTTGGTGTTGCCACCAAATTGAACGTGGACGATTGGGACGTGCTGAGTGAAGTCGTTTCCTCTTCGGTCAGCCCACGGGCCCCTTCGCCACGAGAGACGCATGTCATCAGCTCACGGCTGCAAGAGGCTCGGCTCAGGCAAATCGCGCCTACCGGATGGGTGAGCGAGAACCAGGTCTTTGCCAAGACCATTCTCTTCCTGCTGGAACATCACGGCCCTTTGACGACGGAGGAACTGCATCCCCTTGTGCAAGAACTGCACCCTGAGCTCTGCGATGATCGTGTGGATCGGGTCATTCGTGGCGTGCATTTCGGCAAGCGCTGGAAGCACATGGTCCGCAACGCACAGCAGTATTTAAAACGCCGGGGACGCATCGCTTATGATCGAGCGACCCGCAAGTGGCATCTGGTGTAGGGAAGTTATGGGGACGACCGGCCGGTCGTCCCCATGTTCTATATCACCCGCAATTCGGGGTCGGCCTGGAAAGAGAGGACGCTGACACGCGCGGCGATCACGCGCGCCAACTCGCGCAGTGCCTTCGCCGCGGGCGACTCCGGCTTGACCACCACGATGGGCGCGCCCACGTCGCCCCCCTTGCGCACGTCCGGATCCAGGGGCACACGCCCCAGGAAGGGCACCCCCAGTTCCTTGGCCGCCTTCTCGCCCCCTCCAACGCCGAACACATCCCCCGACATGTTCTCAATAATCCCCAGCACCGGAACCTGCAACTGACGGAATGCTATGAGTCCACGGCGAGCGTCCATGATTGCTACTTCCTGCGGCGTAGTCACGATCAGGCCGCCGGTAACGGGCACAAGTTGGGCCAGAGAGAGTTGAGCGTCACCGGTTCCGGGCGGCATATCCACAACGATGTAGTCCAGTGAGCCCCAGGCCACGTCGGTGAACAACTGGCGGATGGCGGAGTGCAGCATGGGCCCGCGCCAGATAAGGGCCTGGTCGGGCTGGACGAGGAAGCCGATGGACATGGCCTTGATGCCATAGGCCTCCGCGGGCACCATTTTGCCGTTGTCCACCCGGATGCGGTGGTTGGTCAGGCCGAGCATGAGGGGGACATTGGGCCCGTAGATATCCGCATCCAAGATGCCCACGCGCGCGCCCTCCTGGGCCAGGGCAATGGCCAGGTTGACGGCCACCGTCGTCTTGCCCACGCCGCCCTTGCCGGAGGCCACGGCAATGATGTTGCGCACGTCCAGTTGCAGGCGCTGGAAAATGCGTGAGTCAGTAGTCACGTTGGAGTCGAAATCCACATTGACTTCCTTCACTCCGGGGATGCGGGCCACCGCCGCGCGCACATCGTCCTCGATGGTCGACTTGAGCGGGCAAGCGGGCGTCGTCAGCGTCACCTTCACATCCACTCGCCCCCCATCAACCCGCACATCGCGAATCATGTTCAAGCGGACCAAATCCGCGCCCAGTTCGGGGTCCTTCACCGTCCGTAAGGCCTCGATGACCTGCTCTTTGGAAACGCTACTCATCGTGTTTGTACCTCCTCTCGTCTTACGTCGTGCGTCGTGCGTCGTGCGTCGTACGTCACCCCTTTACTCATCACTCGTCAATCGTTACGCATCACGCATCACGCATCACGCATTACAGTTTCCGTGATTGTACTATCTCCGCCACCCTTCGTCCAATCTCCACCGCATAGTTCGTGCCCCGATCCCACGGATACACCTGGGACATGCTCGCGTAGTACAGCCCGCGGATGGGCGTGACAATATCGGGGATCTGGCGCGAGTAGTTCACAGGTACGACGGGCTGGGCGTAGGTTGCCTTGTGCACCCACACCCCCGTGATCCAGTCGGGGGTGAAATTCGGATTGAAGCAGGGCAACACGGGTAGGAACGTGTCCAGCAATTCCTGCTCGCTCATCTGGAAGTATGGGTGGTCAGGATCCAGGTAATCGCCCAGGTAGACGATGTAGTCGCCGCCGTAGTGTTCCCGGTCCATGTAGTTGGTGTGCTCCACAAAGGCGAGGAAGGGGAAGCCCTCTTTCTTGGGTAGGTTGATCCAATAGTCCTGCTCGGTCATGCGATGTTTGAGGGCCAGGGTCATCACCACCGCGCCCATGTAGCGCAGGTTGCGCACCTTCTCCAGGTAGGACGAGGGCAGTTCCGGCACCATGCGCTGGAACACGGTTGGGGAGATGGTGGCGATGACTACGTCCCCGCGCCATTCGCCCCCCTCCCCCTGGACGTGAAAGCCCCCTTCGGGCAGGGGGCGGATGCGCCGCGCGGGCCGGGAAAGGTACACCTTGCCCCCCAGCCCCTCCACCCGACGCACCAGGGTGTCCACGAAGTGCTGGAACCCGCCCCGGAAATAGCCCAGCGCGGGGCTCCGCTTGTGGATGCGGGCCCAGAACCAGGCCAGGTTCACCTCGCGGTAGTGCTCACCGAACTTCCCTACCAAAAGGGGTTCCCATAGCGTCTCATAGGCCCGACGGCCCATGGTGCGCTGAAGCCACTCGTGCGCGGTCACCCGCTCGAACTTTTGCCATTGGCTGCTGAAGCGCAGGTAGGCGATGACCGCGCCCATGCGCGCCTTGTCCAGCACATTCAGGTGGGGGAAGAGGAGCACGCGCAGGGGGGAATCGAAAGGATACGAGCGGCCGTTCTTCCACACCGAGGTGATGGGGCGGCGGAAGAATACGTCGTTGCCGATGCCGATTTCCTCCGCCAGGCGGATGATGTCGTGGTCGGATTGAAACAGGTGGTGGTAGAACTTCTCCAGGGGCCAGCCCCAGTGCGAAGCCTTGAACCCTGCGGCCAGACCACCGGCTTGGGGTGCGGCTTCCCAGACGGTAACGTCGTAGTCCGCGCGAGCCAGGTCATAAGCAGCAGAAAGGCCGGCCACGCCGGCCCCGATGATCAACACGCGAGTTTTTTGGTTCATTCCGCGATTGCTACCCCCTTATTCAGGCTGCCTCCGTTTCCGGTGGGACATGCAGTTTCCCCTGTCGGATGAAGCGACGGATGTCTCGTTGCGCTCGCCGGTATAACTTTAGCAGATCCTGGTCAGAACCCTTAAAGTAGAGCACGGTATGAGTCGAGCAGGCAAGACACCCCTGTTGATAGCGATAACTTTCTCGATGACAACGCAAGCATTCATTTAAGCGAACCATCATCAAAGCGAATGCCAAAGCATCGGGATGGGTCTCGGGCAAGGATGCGACGCGGGAGACCAACTCGCGCCACTCGGGGCCTCGCAAGTCCTTTAGGTGGGGGAGCAAACGGAGTGGGAAGAGAATTTCCGCCGTTGGGTACATCTCTTTCACCATCCTTTCTTGTGTGCCTTTATTAAGCGTTACGTTGAAGGACGGGCATCAGATTGCCTAGCCCCTTGCGGCTCTTCGGTAGGGAGCAAGTACGAGTGTCTCCCCTCTTGGGTGCTGTACAGGGTTGTCTTTCAAGAAATTATACCACAGAGAGAGGGAGAGTCCGTCATTGGGGGGCTCTAATGAAACGCTAACGCTTCACTTGCGCTAATCTAATGGCCCCCACTCATAATGAAAATCGCTAACAAATGGTTATGTTGGGTATTTCTTTTGACTACCAGATTCGTATCAAAAGAGCAGACACATAGAGATGGAGGAAGGGAAAATGGGCAAGATTCTGGGTATCGACCTGGGTACGACAAACTCCTGTATGGCCTACATGGAAGGAGGAGAACCCACCGTTATCCCCAACGCGGAGGGTGGACGCACCACTCCCTCGGTGGTTGCGTTTACCAAATCAGGAGAACGGTTGGTCGGCTTGCCTGCTAAGCGTCAGGCCATTGTGAACCCCGAGAACACAGTCTATTCCATCAAGCGCTTTATGGGGCGACGGTGGGAGGAGGTTCAGGAAGAAATAAAGCGTGTCTCGTACAAGGTGGTAAAGGGTCCGGTAGGTGACGTGCGCGTGTACATCCCTGCGGTGGGTAAAGAGTTCACTCCCCAGGAAATCTCGGCTATGATTTTGCAGAAATTGAAGCGGGATGCCGAGGCGTATCTGGGTGAGGAGGTCAAGGAAGCCGTTATTACTGTACCTGCATACTTCAACGATAGTCAGCGCCAGGCGACGAAGGACGCAGGTCGCATTGCCGGCTTTGATGTAAAGCGCATCATCAACGAGCCGACGGCGGCAGCGCTGGCTTATGGGTTGGATAAGAAGACCAATGAGACCATCCTGGTGTTCGACCTGGGCGGCGGTACGTTCGACGTTTCCATCCTGGAAGTGGGGGAGGGCGTCATTGAGGTGAAGGCCACCGCGGGGGATACGCATCTGGGAGGCGATGACTGGGATCAGCGCATCGTTGATTGGATGGTGAGTGAATTCAAGAAGGAATACGGCATCGATCTGAGCCAGGACCGGCAGGCACTCCAGCGGTTGAAGGAGGCCGCAGAGAAGGCGAAGATCGAACTCTCCAGTGTCACGGAGACGGAAATTAACCTGCCCTTCATCACCGCGGATGCGACGGGGCCCAAGCACCTGCAGATGAAACTGACGCGCGCCAAGTTCGAGCAAATGACGGAAGACTTGCTCCAGCGGTGTGTAGGGCCCTTCGAGCAGGCCATTCGAGACGCGAAATTGAGCAAGGATCAGATCGATGAGGTTGTGCTGGTTGGGGGGTCCACTCGTATGCCCATGGTGCAGGAACTTGTCCGCAAACTGACGGGCAAGGAGCCGCACAAGGGCGTGAACCCGGATGAAGTTGTCGCGGTGGGTGCAGCCATCCAGGGTGGTGTGCTGGCCGGTGAGGTGAAGGACGTGCTGCTGTTGGACGTCACGCCGCTGAGCCTGGGTGTGGAGACCCTGGGTGGCGTGATGACGGTGCTCATCCCGCGCAACACAACCATCCCGACTCGCAAGAGCGAGATTTTCACGACGGCTGAGGACAACCAGACCGCCGTGGATATTCGGGTGTACCAGGGTGAGCGCCCGATGGCGCGGGACAACATGTTGTTGGGTCAGTTCCGATTGGAGGGCATTCCACCCGCGCCGCGAGGTGTACCTCAGATTGAGGTGACCTTTGACATCGATGCCAACGGCATCTTGAACGTTACGGCCAAGGATCTGGCAACCGGTAAGGAGCAGAAGATCACCATCCAGGCGAGCACGAACCTGACCGAAGCGGACATCCAGCGAATGATTCGCGAGGCCGAGCAGCACGCGGAGGAAGATCGACGCCGCCGCGAGTTGGCCGAGGCCCGCAACCAGGCCGACAGTGTCATATACGCGGTGGAGAAGGCCTTACGCGAGTTGGGTGACAAGGTCCCGGCGGAGGAGCGCACCCGCATCGAGGGGCTAATTCAGGACTTGCGGGCGGCCATGGATGGTGAAGACATCCAGAAAATTCGCAGCCTAACCGAGCAGTTGCAGGCCGCGAGTCACGCGCTCGGTCAGCAACTGTACCAGCAGACCACTGCGGGAGCCGGAGAGGCGGGGGGTGCCACCGGCACTCCAGGTGGTGATGGCACCGGTACAGATGAGGACGTGGTCGAGGGCGAGTTTCGCGAGGTCTAAGCCTGCCTTTCTAAATGAAATCTATGACGGGCTTTCGACGCCATTTGGTGTCGGAAGCCCACTTGTTTATCATCAGGGTGTAACGGTGTTGGCTTTGGGGGAAAAAGCCCGAGAAATGAAACATTTCTCGGCTTTCTTTCGTATTTAAGGGAATGAACCGGATGGAGAAATGGTGGGTAGCAGAGTTTCGAACTCTTCAAGAGTTCGAAACTCTGCTAAAGCGGCTTCCTGGAGTCCCCCTCAAGGAAGGGGCCGACGTAGGCGGGAGGTTTACGATACCGCCAGCAAAACATGCCTAATCGCGAGGCACGGAGGTGACAATGTACGGATACGGGATGTATTTCCTCTTCGCGTTACCGGCGTTGCTGTTGGGGTTGTATGCCCAGTACAAAGTCCAAAATGCATTTGAAAAGTACTCTCGCGTGCGCACATGGCGGGGCATCACGGGAGCCCAGGCTGCCCGCTACATTCTTGACGCGTTCGGCCTGTACGATGTACGTGTGGAAGAGGTGGGCGGCTTCCTGACCGACCACTACGACCCGATGCACAAGGTGCTCCGGTTGTCGCCCCAAGTGGCCCGGACGCCCAGCATTGCCGCGGTAGGGGTGGCCGCGCACGAAGCCGGACACGCCCTGCAACACGCGAAGGGCTACTGGCCCTTGCAGATTCGCACCGCGGTCGTGCCCAGCGTTCAGGTGGGATCCTGGCTGGGGCCGATCATCTTTATGTTGGGGCTTTTTGTGCGTTCTACGGGGATGGCCTGGTTGGGCGTTATCCTGTTCTCGGCGACGGTGATTTTCGCCCTGATTACCCTTCCGGTGGAGTTTGATGCCAGCGCCCGAGCGAAGCGTTTGCTGGTTCAACAAGGCATTCTTGCCCCTGAAGAATTGAAAGGAGTCAACGAAGTGCTCAATGCCGCTGCCCTTACATACGTGGCCGCGGCGTTGCAGGCCATCAGCACCTTGCTGTATTATGTATTCATCCTGGCCGGACTTTCTCGTTCGCGAGATTAGCCTGCTGACCTCCTGAAAGGAGTCACCTATCATGGAAGGGCGCAACACAAAAGCCTTGGTCGTTGGTGGGCTATCCTTGCTCACTGCTCTCTTTTTGTGCCTCTGTGTGGCCCTTGCATATTACGTGGGCACACAGTTTGTGGAAGACCTCTCAAAGGAACCCACGGCTCCATTGGTCATTACTCGTGTCATCCTGCCCACACCGGAGAGCACTCCTCATCCAACGCCGACACAGGTAGTCCAGCCCGTCCCGACGTTGGTCGTCCCCACTCCTCCTCCTCCCCCTCCTTTGCCGCCTTTGCCCGAGGGAACGGACTACGAGACGGCTCTTCTCGTGCGCATCTATGAGGAGGTTAATCCATCCGTTGTCTATATTGGCACAGGAGAAGGAAGTGGTTCGGGATTTGTGTGGGATACGGAAGGGCACATTGTGACCAATTTTCACGTCGTGCATGGAGCAGAGGAGATACGTGTCCGGTTCTGGGATGGCCGGGAGGCATCGGCGGAAATCGTCGGGGAAGATGCCGACAGTGACTTGGCCGTGATTAAAGTGGATCCGCGAGGTTTGGAGTTACGCCCAGTGCGATTGGGAGATTCCTTAAAGGTGCGTGTTGGTGAAAGGGCGATAGCCATCGGGAATCCCTTTGGTTTGGTTGGAACAATGACGGCCGGTATTGTCAGCGCCGTCGGACGTTCAATTAACGCTCCCAGTAACTATCTTATTCCCGAGGCCATTCAGACGGATGCCGCAGTCAATCCGGGGAATTCGGGGGGACCGTTGTTAAATTCGCGCGGTGAGGTCATCGGCATTGTCTCCCAAATTCGCTCGCCTGTGCGGGCCAACGCAGGCATTGGCTTTGCCGTCCCCATTCACATTGCCAAACGTGTTGTGCCCGGCCTGATTCGTGAAGGTAAATATGAGCATCCGTTCATTGGCATTAGCGGCACGACCCTCTCGCCGGAGGTAAATGAGGTCTTAGGCTTTCCCCCTGACTTACGAGGGGCCTATGTGAACAAAGTGGTGCCCGGCTATGGGGCCGACAAAGCAGGCATTCGCGGCGGAAGTGAACGTACCGATTATGTTCTTGGCTACGATGAACAAGGACGTCCCGAGTACCTCTACAAGGGGGGGGATGTCATTATTGCTATCAACGACTACCCGGTACGCAAGTTCGACGATTTATTAGTCTATTTGTTCCGCTATGCATCCCCTGGAGATACGGTGACATTGACCGTATTGCGTGATGGGAAGGAAATAAAAATCCCGGTTACGCTGACGGCCCGCCCACGCCAACCTCAACCGTAAGCGGCGTGTCAAGGCTCTACCGCAACGGATGTGCTCGTGTGCCATGTTGCGGTAGAGCCTTTCCCCTTACCCAGGAAGTGGACTGCAAGCCCTTGCTATTCTTCGAATCCTGCTTAGAAGTTCGCCTCCTTCTTGTTACGTATAATCCACTGGATTAACTGTCTCAGAGTGTCGTGGCTTTGTCCATTTCCCAGAGAAATGAATAGATTTGGTATGTTTACGCCCAGATCCTGGCCTGCAAGTAAGAGCGCGAGCAAAACATTGCGTAAATCCCCATCTCGAGAGGTCAGGGTCTCGAGTGGGGGAGCAATTCGATCTCGCACCGCTTCGCCCGCCATGCGTGCCACGAAATGCTGGTGTATAATGCTTTCGATGTTCTGAGCAGGGCGTCGATCCTGCACGGATACCCCTGTGATTTTGATGCCGCGTGGGGCAACATATTGAGAAAGTCTGGTCTGCACTTCTTGGCTAAGCATATCAGCACCGTTAGACCCAATGATGTCGTCGAATGAAAGTGTACTAATGGCATCGCGGAGCGCTGCCCTACCAATCTTGCGTACAACCATAGCCCACTGTTCGTCGCCAAAACGTGCAAGTTCTTTGCGAAATTCGGGCACAGTCTGGTAGGCATGGACCTGAAACATAACGGAGATGTGGCAGCGAATAGGGCCCCTATCGGCAGTGAGCACATCTTCAACGACGATATCGATGACCCGGGTGCGGGTGTGTATTTCTTTTACTATCTGTAAAACAGGGATAATGAATGTGCTTCGGCGTGGTGGGATTGATCGGGCCCAGTAAAGGCGTCCTTTGTAGTGCCAGTACACAATACCTGTCGCATCCTCAGGAGCAACATAATGAGCCGTAAATAGGATAAGGGTGAGGTATGCGCCGGTGAGGGTAAGGGCCAACAATATGCCTCCCACCCAAGCGGCCACAAAGAGAAAGGTGAGCGAGGTAACGATTATGAGCATGAGAAATATCACATTGATGTTAGATGAAGCGGGGGGCCCACTTGCGCACATGATGTCCTCCCTTCTCTCATGGGCAGCGTAGCGGGAGCGTGCGGACAATCGACAATAGTGATAATAGTAACTATATTCACATTGTCAGTATAGCACATATTTTGCGTGATGTCAAGCCCCTTCCTACTGTCATTTGAACGGTTACGGGACTCTATTTGGGCTTATGGACATTTGTGTTCATCAACCGAATGAATTCGCCTGTTCCATGTGAGATGCCCCTATGGGAACGCCGGCATTTCGGTAGAGGGGTATAGGCCACGTTGCAGGGGGGATTATGTTGAGGACGTAGATTTATTTCTGCTCAGATCTCTGCACATCGACACGTGGGAATGGACTTGGGCTTTAACGCATAATGTCTTAAAAGGGAGGTGCACTCCATGTCGTTGACGTTCGACGCTATCATCATTGGCGCAGGCATCATGGGATGCAGCACGGCCTACCAGTTGGCCCGTCGGGGACTGAAGGTAGCCGTGGTGGAGAAGACGCACATCGGCGCGGGATCGACAGGCCGCTCGTCCGCGATCATCCGCCAGCACTACTCCAACGAGTTCACCGCGCGCATGGCCCTCTACAGCCTGCGCGTCTTCCAGAACTTCGACGATGCGGTGGGCGGGGAATCAGGCTTCACCACCACGGGGTTCCTTGTCCTCGTGCCCGAGCGGGACGTGGAGGGCCTGAAGGCGAACGTGGCCATGCAGCAGAAGGTGGGCATCCGCACGGAAATCATCGGGCCTGAGGCTGCGCGGGAGTACATGCCTGCGTTGGAGGTGGGGGATATCGTGGCCGCGGCCTGGGAGCCCGAGTCGGGGTACGCGGATCCCAACCTGACGGTGAACAGTTTCGCGGACGCGGCCCGCCGCCACAAGGCGCGCATCTACCAGGACGAGCCGGTGACGGGCGTGACGCTGGGCGAGGACGGCATCGTGCGGCTGGAGAGCAAGCGCGAGCGCTGGGAAGCGCCCATCGTGGTGAACACCGCGGGGCCGTGGGCCGCGCGCGTGGCCCAGATGGTCGGCGTGGAGGTGCCCATCAACCCGTGCCGCGTCCAGGTGGCCTTCTTCCGTCGTCCCCCCGGCCACGAAGCGCCCCATCCCGTGGTCGCGGACTTCATCAACGCCACCTACTTCCGCGACGAGACAGGCGGCCAAACCCTGGTGGGCCTCATCGACCCCTCCGAGGCGGACAACGTGGTGGACCCCGACGATTACAAGGAGCAGGTGGACAACGAGTTCGTGTTGGACGTGGGCGAGAAGTTGGTGCGTCGCTATCCCATCATAGAGGAAAGCGAGAGCACCGGTGGCTACGCGGCCCTGTACGCGATCACGCCCGACTGGCACCCCATTGTGGACGAGTTGGTGCCGGGGAGCGGGTTCTACATCTGCGCGGGGTTCAGCGGTCACGGCTTCAAACTGGGGCCCGCGGTGGGCGTGATGGTCGCGGACATGGTGTTGAAGGAGAGCGAGCCCCAGTTCGACCACCGCTTCTTCCGCCTGCGGCGGTATGAGGAGAACGAACCCATCCGCGGCGCGTACGAATACAGCATCTCGGGGTAAGGGACATAGCACTAAAAGACCTCCGAGGTCTATCAGACCTCGGAGGTCTCACGGCTGACTTCCTCTGTCTCGCCATCCTTGCCGTTGCGCCCCGCTTCGACCATCGCCGGCGCGATGGCTGCTTCCTCTTCCAGCGCCTCCTCGGAGGGTGGCAGGGGCCGCAGCGCGTGCTGGATGACTTCGTCGATTTCGTCCACGAGGACGAAGTTCATTTCCTTCCGTACCTCTTCGGGCACGTCCTCCAGATCGGGCTCGTTGCGCTTGGGCAGGATGACGCACTTCAGCCCTGCCCGGTGCGCGGCCAGCACCTTCTGCTTCACCCCGCCGATGGGCAGCACCTTGCCCCGGAGGGTGATTTCGCCCGTCATGGCCACGTCCGCGCGCACGGGCCGATTGGTCAACAAACTCACAATCGCCGTCACCATGGTCACGCCCGCGCTAGGCCCATCCTTGGGAATCGCGCCCGCGGGCACGTGCACGTGGATGTCGCTGTGTTCGAACACCTCCTCATCGATGCCGAAGTCCTTGGCCTTGGAGCGCACGTAGGAGAGGGCAATCTGGGCCGACTCCTTCATCACGTCGCCCAGTTGGCCCGTCAGGATCAGGTTGCCCTTGCCCCTCATGCGCGTGGCTTCGATGAAGAGGATGTCGCCGCCCGTGGGCGTCCAGGCCACGCCGGTGGCAACGCCAGGACGCTCAACCCGCTCCGCGGCGTCGAAGAAGTACTTGGGCCGACCCAGGTACTCGCGCACCTTCTCGGGCGTGATGACCTCTTTCTCCGTGATCTCACCCGCGGCGACCTTGACCGCCACCTTGCGGCAGATGCTGCCGATCTCCCGCTCCAGGTTGCGCACGCCGGCCTCGCGCGTGTACTCGCGAATGATCAGCCGCAGCGCGTCCTCGGTGAACTCGATTTCCTCCTCCCGCAG
>JALWHQ010000279.1 GCA_026983525.1 Anaerolineae bacterium
CCGCCACGTGTTGGCCCGCCACGAGCAGGGCGCGGCCCACATGGCCGATGGCTACGCCCGCGCCACGGGCAAAGTCGGCGTGTGCATGGCGACTTCGGGGCCGGGCGCGCTCAACCTTGTCACCGGCCTGGCCACCGCCATGATGGATTCCGTTCCCGTCGTCGCCATCACGGGTCAGGTGCCCACCACCCTGCTGGGAAACGACGCCTTCCAGGAAACGGATGTCGTCGGTGTGACCCTCCCCATCACCAAGCACAACTTCCTGGTCACCGACGTGAACGACCTGCCCTGGGTGATGCGGGCCGCTTTCAAGATCGCTCGCTCGGGGAGGCCGGGACCTGTGCTGGTGGACATCTGTAAGGATGTCCAGATTGCGGAGACCGACGCCCCTCTGCCCGACCCCGACGACGTCCACATTCCCGGCCTCGAACGTACCCCCACGGTCGATATGGAAGCCATCCGCCAAGCCGCCGACCTGATCAACAACGCCGAACGCCCCCTCATCATCGCCGGCCACGGCGTGCTCATGGCCCACGCGGAACGCGAACTCCAGACCCTGGCCGAAAAGGCCAACATCCCCGTGACGACCACCCTGCTTGGCATCGGTAGCATCCCCGAAACCCATCCCCTGGCCCTGGGCATGTGCGGGATGCACGGCGAGGCCTGCACCAACCTGTCCATTCAGAACTGTGACGTCCTCATTGCCATCGGTATGCGCTTCGACGACCGCGTCACGGGCAAACTGGACGAATTCGCGCCCAAGGCCAAAATCATCCACTTCGAACTCGACCCCTCGGAAGTGGGCAAGAACGTGCCCCCCACGGTAGCCGTTGTCGGCGACGCGAAGGAGTCCTTGCAAGCCCTCCTGCCCCTCATCAAGGAGAAGGGGCATCCCCAGTGGTGGGGGCAGATTCGGGAATGGCAGGCAGACGGGAAAGAGCGCGACATTGCCAACACCGAGACGGACGACGTCATTCCGCCCCATGTGATGCGCGAACTCTGGTACGTCACCAAGGGCAACGCCATCATCGCCACCGACGTGGGGCAGCACCAGATGTGGGAAGCCCAGTACTATGTCCACGAACATCCCAACCAGTTGTTGACCTCGGGCGGGCTGGGCACGATGGGCTATGGGATGCCCGCGGCCATCGGCGCTAAGGTGGGACGGCCCGAGATGAAGGTGTGGGCCGTGGTGGGTGACGGCGGCTTCCAGATGACCATGCAAGAGTTGGGCACCATCGTGCAGGAAGAGGTGCCCGTCAAAGTCGCGGTCATCCGCAATGGCTTCCTGGGCATGGTGCGCCAGTGGCAGCAACTCTTCTACGAAAAGCGCTACGCGGCCACCCCCATCTTTTGCCCTGACCTGTTGAAACTGGGGGAAGCCTACGGCATTCCCGCCCGCCGCGTCACCCGTCGCGACGAGATTCACGACGCTCTGAAGGAAGCC
Source organism: Anaerolineae bacterium (assembly GCA_026983525.1). GTDB lineage: Bacteria > Chloroflexota > Anaerolineae > JAADDB01 > JAADDB01 > S141-23. The sequence goes on from JALWHQ010000279.1 coordinate 1,448, forward strand.
CACGAAAGCGATGGTCCCTTCCTGCTGGACTTCCAGGTCATCGAGGAAGTGAACGTTTACCCGATGGTAGCCCCTGGCGCGGCCATCAGCGACATGCTCCGCCGTCCCATCGTCCAGGGGCCGAGCGGTATCACACCAGCATGGTAGCGCCCAATACCCGATACCCAATACCCGACACCCAATACCTGATACCCAATACCTGATACCCGATAACAGATACCTTATGACGAATATTTGGTATCGGGTATCAGGTATCCGAGATTGACCAAGGAGGCTGTTCCATGTCCCGACACACCATCATCGCCTGGATGGAGGACAAACCTGGCGTGCTCGTGCGCGTCGCCAATTTGTTCCGCAGGCGCAATTTCAACATCGAAAGCCTGGCCGTCGGCCACACCGAGACGCCAGGCATCAGCCGCATGACGTTCGTCGTGGACGGTGACGACCGTATGGTCGATCAGGCGGTCAAGCAGTTGTTGAAGTTGATGCCCATCACGCGCGTGGAGAACATTACCGACAAGCCCGCGGTCATTCGAGAACTCGCGCTCGTGCGCGTGCGCACCGATTCTCAAACGCGCGGGGAAATCATCCAGTTGACCGAGATCTTCCGCGGCCAGATTGTGGACGTGGCTCGCGATAGCCTCGTGATCCAGATTGTCGGGCCCGAAGAGCGGGTCGACCGCTTCGTTGAACTCATGGAGCAATTCGGCATCGTCGAGATGGTGCGCACGGGCCGCGTGGCGATGACCCGCGGGGACAACGGCACCAACGGCAAGAAGCGCCGCGGCACGATGGGGGTATGAGGTTACGGGTTACAGGTTAAAAGTTGAAAGTTGAAGGTTGAAGGTGGGCTGGGGGACGGGAGGACCCACGACGTTTCCAAGCCGCCCTCAATACCAACCTTTAACCTGGAACCTTTAACCTGCAACCCTTCTCCCCACACCCAACAACAACGAGGAGGATACCTACGATGGCAACCATTTACTACGACAAGGATGCTGACTTGAGCCGCTTGGATGGACGGCGGGTAGCCGTCATTGGCTATGGAAGCCAGGGGCACGCGCACGCGCTGAACTTGCGCGACAGCGGCGTAGAGGTGGTCGTCGGCCTGTACCCTGGCAGCAAGTCCTGGTCCAAGGCCGAAGCGCAGGGACTCAAGGTCATGTCCGTATCCGAGGCCGCGCAGTGGGCCGACATGATCATGATCCTCATCCCCGACACGGTGCAGGCCCGTGTGTACAACGAGGAGATTGCCCCCTACCTGGCCGCGGGGCAAACGCTGATGTTCGCGCACGGGTTCAACATCCGCTACTTCCAGATTGTGCCGCCCCCCGACGTGGACGTGAGCATGGTCGCGCCCAAGGCGCCTGGTCACCGCCTGCGCGAACTTTACGAGGAAGGTGTGGGTACCCCCGCGCTGGTGGCCGTACACCAGGACGCGACGGGCGAGGCCCTGCAGGACGCGCTGGCCTACGCCAAGGCGCTGGGGTGCACGCGCGCGGGCGTGCTCCTCACCACCTTCGAGGAGGAAACAGAAACCGACCTCTTTGGCGAACAAGCCATCCTGTGCGGTGGCGTCAGCGCTTTGATCAAAGCCAGTTTCGAAACGCTGGTCGAAGCGGGCTATCAGCCCGAAGTGGCCTTCTTCGAGTGCATGCACGAACTCAAACTGATTGTGGACCTGATCTACCAGGGTGGGTTGAGTTACATGCGCTACTCGGTGAGCGATACGGCCGAGTTCGGCGACTACACGGCAGGGCCAAAGATCATCACCGATGAAGTGCGCGAGAACATGCGCCAACTGCTCAAGGACATTCAGGAAGGCACGTTCGCCCGCACCTGGATTCTCGAGAACCAGGCAGGGCGACCCAACTTCTATTCCATGCGCAAGCGGGAGCGCGAGCACCTGGTCGAAAAGGTCGGCCGCGAACTCCGCCGCATGATGCCGTGGCTGAATCCAGTGGAGATTGAGTAGAGCGTCGAGCGTCGTGCGTCATGCGTCGACGCAGACGATGCGTGGCGGATGACGCACGACGCAAAACGCACGACGAAGGAGGATGACCATGAGCGATAGCGATGTTGTCGTTGACATTAGCGACGTTCCCGTTTCCGAGCCCCATGATCCTAACGTTGTCCTCATCTTCGATACCACCCTGCGCGATGGCGAACAATCGCCAGGCGCGACCCTGACCCCCGACGAGAAGTTGGACATCGCCCGTCAGTTGAGCAAGTTGGGCGTGGACATCATCGAGGCGGGCTTCCCCGCCGCTTCCCCTGGCGACCTGGCCGCGGTGCGGCGCATCGCGGAGACCGTGGGCCGCGAGGGGCGCATCGGCAAGGACGGCCGATTGCGGCCGCCGCCTGTCATCGCGGGGTTGGCTCGCGCCACCAAGGACGACATCGACAAGGCGTGGCAGGCGGTGCAGCCCGCGCTGCGTCCCCGCATCCACACCTTCCTCGCCACATCCGACATCCACATCAAGCACAAACTGCGCATGACGCGCGAGGAAGTCGTCCAGCGGGTACGCGAGATGGTCGCCTACGCCAAGCAGTATTGCGACGACGTGGAGTTCAGCCCCGAGGACGCGGGCCGCTCCGATCCCGACTTCCTGGTCGAGGTGCTGGCAACGGCCATCGAAGCGGGCGCGACCACGTTGAACATCCCCGACACGGTGGGCTACACCCTGCCCGAGGAATTCGGCGAACTCATCCGTTACCTGCGGGAAAACACCCCAGGCGCGGACAAGGTGGTCTGGTCGGTGCACTGCCACAACGACCTGGGGCTGGCCACCGCGAACACGCTGGCGGGCATCCAGGCGGGCGCGCGGCAGGCCGAGGTGACCATCAACGGGATTGGGGAGCGCGCGGGCAACACCGCGCTCGAAGAAGTAGTCATGGCCCTCTGGGTGCGCCGCTCCGTCTTCGGCCTGGACACGAACATCGTCACCCAGGAGATCTATCGTACCTCGGAAATGGTGAGCCGCTATACGGGCATGGTCATCCAGCCCAACAAGGCCATTGTGGGCGCGAACGCGTTCGCGCACGAGGCGGGCATCCACCAGGA
>JALWHQ010000280.1 GCA_026983525.1 Anaerolineae bacterium
CCAGCGATGGCCGCGGTAGACGAGGAGGCCCCGTTCCTCCAGTTCGCGCATGACGTGCGGGAAGTTGGGGCCGAAGAGGGCTTCGTCGTCCAGGGCGCGGTCGCCGGGCATGGGGGTGGTGGTCAGGGGAAGTTCACGGGCCGCGCACAAGAGGTGGGCCTTGAGCAGGTGCGGGTTGTTCGGGTCGAGAAGCGCGTTCTCCACGGGGCGGCGGAAGAGTTGGACGGGATTGCGCATGAAGTACTGTTCCATGGGGTCGGCGTGCGCGATGAGCGCGGAGAAGGAGGGCGCGTCCCCGCGGCGGCCCGCGCGGCCTGCCTGTTGCCACATAGAAGCCACGGTGCCGGGAAACCCCACCAGGATGCTGGCGTCCATGTCGCCGATGTCGATGCCCAGTTCCAGCGCGGTGGTGGCGACCACGGCCAGCAGGTCGCCGGTGAACAGGCGGCGCTCGATGGCGCGGCGGTCTTCAGGGCGATAACCAGCGCGGTAGGCCGCGATGCGTTCCCGCAGGTCGGGCGCGATGGGGGCCAGGGCGTGACGCACGTACTTGAGGATGAGTTCCGCGGTACGCCGCGCCCGCGCGAACACGATGGTACGCACGCCTTCGATCATGAGTTCGGTGACCAGGTAGGTGGCTTCGCTGTTGGGGCTGCGCCGCATTTGCGTGCGCGGCTCGATGACGGGCGGATTCCACAGCACGAAGGTGCGCGGCCCACGCGGCGCGCCATCCTCATCCACGACAACGGCTTCCGCGCCCGTGAGCAGGCGGAAGTGTTCGGCAGGATTGGCAATGGTGGCGGACGCGGCGATGATGCGCGGCGCGCTGCCGTAGTGCGCGCACAGCCGCCAGAGGCGGCGCAGCACGAGCGCGACCTGGGAGCCGAAGACGCCGCGGTAGGTGTGGGCTTCGTCGAGAACGATGTAGCGCAGCCCGCGCAGGACGGAGGCCCACAGGGTGTGGTGGGGCAGGATGCCCACGTGGAGCATGTCAGGGTTGGTGAGGATGATGCGGGCTTCCTTGCGCAGGCGGGCACGGGCGCTCTGGGGCGTGTCGCCGTCGTAGGTTCCGTAGCGGATTTCGGGGAAGTGGCGGGAGGTGAGCATCCCCAGCGCGCGCAACTGGTCCTGGGCCAGAGCTTTGGTGGGGTAGAGGTAGAGGGCGCGGGCGCGCCAGTCGGTGATGAGGGATTCGAGGACGGGGATGTTGTAGCACAGGGTCTTGCCGCTGGCCGTGCCCGTGGTGATGATGACGTTGTGGCCGTCGCGCGCGGCGTTGATGGCCTGGGCCTGGTGGGTATAGAAACGGGTGATGCCCGCGTCGCGCAGCGCGGCTTCCAGCCGCGGGGGCAGGGGGCGCGCCAGCGCGCCGTACCGGGCCTTCCGCCCGGGAATGCGTTCCACGTGGACGATCTGGCCCTTGTACCAGCGTCGGGTGCGTATGGTGTTGAGAAAGTACTGAGGGTCGAAGGGCATGGGTGTGATTGCGTGATTGCGTGATGCGTAATGCGTGATGCGTGATGCGTAACGACTGACGATTAAGGTTTATTGGCCCCTTGCACGATCTGCCAGATGTCCCGAATGAATTGGCGAAAGTCGTCCAAATCAAACGCCATAGGTCTCTTCCATGGAGCGGTCGAATTCGCGATAGAACGCTTGGAGGTCGGGGAGAAAGTCCAAGTAGCGGACGATGACGTGTTCGATGAAGTCCGACACGCGATCGGGATCCCGTTCGTAGATGATGTGGCCCTTGATGACCCGATGTTGAAGGGGCAGGGGCAGACGCCGCGCGTCGAGCACATCCACCTTCAGTCCTGGCAGGCGTTTCTCAATGGCCGCGGCCAGGTCGACATGCGCTCCCCAATCCACATCACCATCATAGAGAACGGCCAAATCCACGTCACTGCGCTCCGTAGCGTATCCCTCAACATAGGAACCGAAGAGGAACACAGCCAGCACGCGCGGATGAGCCTCGAAGAGAGGCCGCAGGGATTTCAGACGTTGTTCCAGTTCCTCAACAGAATACGGCGCTTGAGACACGTGCTCCCCCTCTTCCAATATCCGATACCTGATACCCAATACCTGATACCCAATACCCAACACCCGATACCCAACCGCAAAAATGGGCGTAGAGATGCGTGGAAAATTACCGCTCGAACCGCGAGGGCGCGAAGGGCATGATATCCACGCTTGGTTCGCGGCCCACGACCAGGTCGGCGACGAGTTTGCCCGTGCCCGGGCCCTGGGTCATCCCCAGCATACAATGGCCCGCGGCGATGATCAAGTTGGACACGCGCGGCGCGCGACCGATAATGGGGTAACCGTCCGGCGTGCAGGGCCGCAGCCCCCGCCACAGTTCGACAAGCGGCTCCGCATCGGGGTCGATGTGTAGGTAGCGGCGCACGCCTTGTTTGATGGCCTCGACGCGCGTCGGGTTGATGTGCATGTCCAGGCCCGCCAGTTCCAGTGTGCCCGCAAAGCGCAGCCAATCCCCCATGGGCGTCACGGCCACCTTGGCCTCTTCGAGGATGATAGGCACCTCGGGAAAGTCCTGGGGACGACGGACGGTAATGCTGTAGCCCTTGGCCGCCTGGATGGGCAGGCTCAGGCCCGCGTCCTGAGCCAGGAGTGGACTCCACGCGCCCGCGGCCAGCACCACATGATCCGCGGTGAAGTCCCCGCGCGTGGTGCGCACGCGCGCCACCTGGCCGTTCTGCACCTCCAGCCCGAGCACCTTCGTGTGCGTGTGGAGTGTGGCCCCCCTCGCGCGGGCGCGTTCGGCCAGCGCGCGGGTAAGTCCCGCGGGGTCGATGTGGGCGTCGTCGTGGTAGTACACGCCGCCCACGACGTCCGCGCGGGCCTGGGGCACACGCTCCCTCACTTCGTCCCCTGTCAACACATCGGACGTAAGCCCGAATTCGCGCATGGACGCGGCGACCTGCTGGTCCTCCTCGAAGCCCTCTTCTGTCAGATAGATGAGAAGCAACCCCTGCTGCTCAAAGATGGCATCGATGTCCTCTTCGTCCAACAACTGCCGGTACAAGTCCAGGCTCAGTCGGGAGAGCGCGCCCAGAACGGGCACAGCGCGGCGGAAGGCCTCCTCCGAACAGGCCGCGCGAAAGCGCCACAACCAGGAGAGCAGCCCCGGGTCTGGACGGGGTTTGATGTACAGGGGACTGGTCGGGTCGAGCATCCAGCGTAGCCCCTTCTGCAGGGCCGCGGGCGAGGGAAGGGGTGTGGAGTGGGCCAGGGTAACGAGCCCCGCGTTCCCGTAGGAACTGCCCGCGGCAATGTCCCCCTGTTCGACCAGGTGGACGTTCAGGCCCTCGCGAGCCAGGTAATAGGCCGCACTAACGCCAACAATACCGCCGCCGATGACCAGAACGTCTGCATGGGTGGACATGGAAACCCCTTTGTCATGCATGAACGCTGAAGTTGAGCGTGCGCATCGCGACTATCACAGCCCTCTGTAGGTGGAGATCCGGTTGGCGCCGAAATTCCAAAAGAGGCCGACGATGTTTGCCGTGGCCTTGGCCAGGTTGACGGAAAGGGCGGGCGCGAAGAGGTGGCTGTAGATATAAGCATCGCTGCTCAGGAACACGGTCTGGTTGATGATGTAGCCAATGATGTAGACGCCGAAGAACATGGGCAATTGGGTATGGAGGGGGCGGGAACGGGATTCAGGAAAGGTCCACAGGCGGTTCCAGGTGAAGTTGCTGAGGACGCCGATGGAGAAGGAGCCCGTGTTGGCCCAGAATTTCGTCCAGCCCAGCACAAAGTGGAAGAAGTTGAGCAGGCTGAAGTCGATGGCCGCGCCCAGGGTGCCGACCATGGCGAACTTGATGAAGCGGGTGGCTTCCTTTTCGGGGATGGGGAGGTAGGCGATGAGGCGGTAGAGGAGCGCGCGGGCGAAGGTGTAGGCACGTGATGCGTAATGCGTAATGCGTGATGCGTGATGCGTGGTGCGTGGTGCGTGGTGCGTGATGCGTGGTGCATCGTGCGTTGTGCGTCGTGCGTCATGTAAGGGATGTGTGGGTTCGTACGAGTCACTCATGCCCTGCGCCTCCCAATCTCCAATCCCCAATCTCCAATCTCTAATCTCCAATCTCCCCTTCTCTAATCCCCAACCTCCAACAATCCCATCAACACCGCCACGTAGGCGTACATGCCGTGCACGTAGAGGTTATCGAAAAGGTTGTGAACGGTCAAGTGGGTGAGTCCCCCCAGCGCGCCGATGATCAGCGCCCGATGAAGCCCGCGCGTCTGGCGCACCCGCCGCAATCCGTGAACGAACACCCATCCCCAGAGAATGAGATAGGCTCCCAGCCCCACCAGCCCAGTTTCCGCCATGACGTTTAGCAGAATGTTGTGCGCGTGCCCCAGCGGATCCTTCCACCCCGGCATCCGATAGGTTTCGTACGCCACGGGGTAGTTCCCCACCCCCACGCCCGTGAACGGATGATCTAACCACATGGCATACGCCGCCCACCAGTGGGCCATCCGCTCAAC
>JALWHQ010000281.1 GCA_026983525.1 Anaerolineae bacterium
ACCCTGGAAACGGGCCTCGACGAGGCGGATGTGGTCATCTCCAGTGGCGGGGTCTCCATGGGCAGCCGGGATTGGCTGAAGACTATTCTGGCCCAGATGGGCACCGTACATTTCGGCCGCGTGCGCGTCAAACCGGGCAAGCCGATCACCTTTGCCACCGTAAAGGGAAAGCCCGTCTTTGCCCTGCCGGGCAACCCGGTGTCCGCGCTGGTGGGGTTCTACCTGTACGTAGAGCCCGCGCTGCACATCCTGGCCGGGGATACGGAGTGGGAGCGGCCGCGCGTGCGCGTCCGCCTGGCCCACGACGTGCGCAGCGAGCGGGGACGCCTGGAATTTCAGCGCGCGCGCCTGGAAGCGCGCAACGATGGGCTCTGGGCCCGCGTGACGGGCGTGCAATCCTCAAGCCGCCTGCTGAGCATGGTCGGCGCGGATGTGCTCCTGCGTCTGGAGGCGGATTGGGAGTACGTCCCCGCGGGTACGGAGGTGGAGGGGTACGTGATACGTTGAGCGGCATTCACGGGGTTTGACATTCCTTTAGGCATGTGCTACACTCTGACAGGCCCCCTGGTAAAGGGTATACAGGATGTGTCCCCTGTCAAGGACATTATCCGCCGATTTCGCCGGATATACATAGCATTATCCGACGGATTCGTCGGATAATACCCGAACAGAGGTGTATATCCCTCAAATGTGTCGGATAACAGGGTCTATAGGGGCAGATTTGCTGCTCAATACATAGTTAGCCTGCCTTCGCATCACAATCCTACCGCCACTGAAGGATGAATTATGCCTAAAAAGGAACTCTGGATAGACGTTCTAATCGCAATTGCATCGGTTATCATTGGTATTATTGTCAGTCCCATTTTTGAAGTTCTTATCACCCCATTGTTTGGGAGTGAGACTCGCGCAATCCTTATCGCGGTTCTTGTTCTCGGGTTGGTAATAATTGCGGATATAGCGGCTATTGGCGTATACATTCGTAGAGTCGAAACCCGTGACGAGAATTTTGTCCAAGCCATTCAGGATATCAAGAGCAAGTTACACCTCTCTGCCGAACTTGTGATTGATTTGCCGCGTATGGAAGGAAAAGGGGAAGTCTATCGGCGAGTAAGTGAGATTTATTTACGAGCGGAAAAGGAAATTTGGATACTCTGGCGTCGTAACCCTTTCTTTACAGGACAGTCTGAAGAAGAGATTCGTAGCGAAGAATGGAAAAGGCAAAGAGATCACTATTACACGGTGCTATTCCAAAAGTTGAACGAACATCGAGACAAGACATTCTTTTATCGTCGTATTCTACAAATTCCTGAGCCGTCTCATTTCGCAGATGGGATAATTGACAGTGCAGCACTCACGCCAGAAATGGCAATGCATTGCAAGGAGCTTCTTGAGTACATTCGTCAGAATCCAGAAAGTGCTGTCTTGAAATATGCGCCTGTTTTTCTGCCTGAGACGGTTGGTCTAGTAGATGACCGTTACATACTTTGGGAGATTGATGCGATAGACCCTGACACTCAAGCAGACTATATGGGTGCTGTACTGATATTTGATGACGCCGACGGGCAATTTGTTCAATATCTCAAAAATCTCTTGAGGAAGATAGACGCTCACTCGCACATCGTCAGAGAGATCGTTTGAAAACACACGGCAGGCTAACACGCGCTTGCACCTGACGCCGCTCCGCTGCGCTTCGCGGCACAGGTGAAGCGCAGGTCGTTGGGCCCTGTGTGCTTGGAAGCGTTGTATAATGTAAGTATGAAAACGCCATCGATCAGGTTAGAGGAGAAACTGGATAAACTCCGCGCCTTGCTCCCCGTGTTGCGGGAGAAATACCGCGTGCGGGATTTAGAGGTGTTCGGTTCGTATGTGCGCGGAGAAGAAGCCGAGGGGAGCGATTTGGATTTGCTGGTTACTTTTGAAGAGGTGCCCACGCTGTTTCAAATTGTGGCCTTGGAGCAGTTCTTGAGCGACGAATTGGGAGTGAAAGTCGATTTGGTGATGAAAGAGGCCTTGAAGCCGCGGATAGGGAAACACATTTTGGAAGAGGCGCGAAAGATATGAAAAGGGCACGGGATTATACAGATTACGTAGAGGATATGCTGGAGAGTGCACAAAAGGCGCGGGAATTTGTGGCGGGAATGACGTATGAGGAGTTTGTGGCGGATGAGAAGACGCAATACGCGGTGGTGAGGGCGTTGGAGGTGCTTGGAGAAGCGGCGAAGAAGGTGCCACCAGAGTGGCGGGAGGTATATGCTGAGATACCGTGGCGGGCAATAGCGGGGATGAGGGACAAGTTGATTCACGATTACATTGGAGTGAACCTGGCTGTTGTATGGCGGACGGTGGAAGAAGATTTACCGTCATTGATTGAACAGTTGAAAGGGATGTTGAGAGAGTTGGGTGGCTGAGGGACAAAAAGAGGCCTGGTCTAACCGTGCGTGCAGCGGATGCGGCTGCTTGCGACCAGAAAGGATTGCTGATGGAGTGCTACTAACGTAGACCCTGTAGTGTTCAGGTGTCCCTACCAGGACGTGCATAGCGGGTAACGGCTTTGTGCGAAGCTCCTGGGACAAAGGCCTTACCCTTCACATCCGGTTCTTAAGTAGCAGGGGCGCAGTAATGTGTCCCTGCTACCCGGCACCGCGCGCGAACGTCGGCGAAATTTCGGCCTAAAATCATACGCCTACAAAGGCCGTTGGACGGCAACGCAGCGCCGCTGACGCTATCGTTGGGCGGCCATCCTGCTAATTAGTTCAGAGATGAACTAAAGCAACTTCGTCATCATGACTATTAGGAGGCAAAAATGTCATTCGAGCAAATCTTTGGTGTGATAGCTGTGGCTATAGGATTACTGGATCTTGTAGGCTATATCGCATATTTTACTGGCATCAAATTGCCAGTATCCTTTTGGAAGCTCAAGCCAATGCAAGAGCGGTGGGGCAAAATCCCTGGCACCATTTTGCATTTCTTTGGGTACGTGATTCTTCCAATTGTATTTGGGATTTCGCTATTGTTGGGCTATAGGCCATAAATCTGGTTGTAGGGCCGCCCAACACCCGCTGCAGCCGACTCACCTCCACTGGCGCTCCGGCGGGCGGCTGAGCTGGGCCATTAGGCTTCTTCGTCAAATAGCGGAGAAAACATGCAAGTACAACACAAACAGCACAAGACAGCGATCTTCTTTGCTGTAATAGCCGTGACATATTTGTTGCCGGTTGCACTGTTCGCAGTAGCGTCATTGCTTCCATTTTCATCTACCACACTCTTCAAGTACTTGTTTACGGCTATTGGCTCATTGGTCACTTTGGCGATTGCCCTATTCGCAATTCGCAATGATACGGTAAGCTTGGGCGAGATCGGCTGGTCACAGGAAGGACTCCGGCAAGCCTTGAAAATTCTAGCCATTGGCTGGGGGCTGTGGGCAGTATTGGTTGTCAGCATTAACTTCAAGATGGGCTATCCGCTCCGGGAAAACTTTGAATCTCCGTTGCCGAAAATTATCGTTCAGTGGCTATTTGTTGGGATTGCCGAAGAAGTACTTTTCAGGGGCTATATCCTTCGGCGGCAGGTAAGCGGCGCGAAAATTGCCCGCTGTGGTTCTGGTTGAAGTTTCTCGGATTGCCAGAGTCAGCGGGCGGGTGATGCTCGCGTTAGGCAGAGGAAGAGTGTAATGAGGCGAGGTGAGCGAAGGCCTATTGACAGTGATCCTCCCCCTCCTTCTTATCTGATTGGGAGGGTTAGGCACCCGGACGAGAATGGTCCTGCTCGTCTACTATTGGACGGCTCTTGGTGTGGGCACGGAGAATTGCTCTACCGAGTGTATGATGTTCAAGTTGGGGATACGCGAGTTTTTAGAGTTCGGCTGCCCACTCAGGACAATGAAGATGTGTCACCGACTGCGGTAGAAATAGCATTTGAAGATGGGACAGGAGAGCCATTCTTACTTTACGACTCACGAAAGCATCCTGCCAGCTTGTACTTTTACGAACCGTTTGTAAATGAACATCCAAAATTCGGCGAAGATTTCACCTGTTCAGAATGCGGAGGAAATACGTTCTTGCTCGCGATTGGATTTGAGATACCAGGAGATTCTGCAGGGCCGGATGATGTGAGTTGGTTTGTGTTAGCTGCGAGGTGTATCCGATGTGGCTGGGAAGATGTGGTTTTTGAAGATGAAACAGCTTGAGATTTGGAGACCGAATGCCCAACATCGCTTGCCAGCCGACCCCGCTTTGCTCGGTCTCGGTACGCGGGGCGGCTGAAGCCACGCGTTGGGCCATCTTGCTCTATTTGGTAACACGGGTCTTGTGTTCTGGCGGGCGACAATGTAAACTGGGGATGAGGCAGAAAGCCGGGAATCTGGAGAGGTTGAAATAACGGGATTGGAAGCCCTACAATCCGTACAATATGTGATGGTCAAAGGCAAGCGCTTTGTGGTTCTTGACGCGGAAGATTGGGAAGCGTTGGTCGAGTGGTTGGAGACCCTGGAAGATTTAGAAATTGCCAGGGAGGCCCTTGTTGCTCTTCGGAGCGCGAAGGGAGATCGAGAAAAGGCGGGGTGGCTTCCATGGGAAGAGATTAGGGGAGAGTTGGCGTGAAGTACAAAGTCCATGTGCTTCCGCAAGCGTGGAAAGAGATGATGTAGAATTGAGGCGGTTGCGGATAGATCGGTGGCGGATAGTGTATGCAATTAAGGAAGATTTCTCATGTCCAAGAGGAAAACCTTACATCTCGCAATCTTCGTCGTAGGCAGTCTGGTCACACTTCTTGTCACCTTGGAACCCTTAGACAGAATTTATGTGGCTAACCCTGGCGTTCCCGACACTCCAGAAGCACGCCAAATCCAGGCTACGATAAACCGTGCCTACGAACTGATGGCAATTGCAGCCCGAACATTCGATGTGTCCGAGTTTCCAACGGTGTTTGTCGATACTCCAGACTATGAGTTGAGTGATCGTCAACGGGAGGCGATTAGCCAAATGCTGGGCCCAAAGGCAGTAGAGAACGCTGGATATCTCACTGCTATGCAAGCATACTATATTGCCTGGGGGGAAGGTGCTACGCGCTTGGACAAAGCTTTGGAAAAGGCTGAGGCAGAGCATCGTCAAATCACCGCCGATGAGATGCAAGAGACGGTTAAAGCGAATGGGGGGCGCGTGCCCACTTTGGCCCGCCAGGATCCCATAAGCAAGACCAAATTGAAATTCGAATCTATTGAAATTAATGGCAATAAGGCGATTGTTCGGTATGACGACGGTGCCGCTTTGCAAGAAGCAGTGTTGGTTAAGATAAAGGGTCAGTGGTTCATCGCAGGTATAAAACCAATCTGGGTGCATTTTTAGAGTCCAGAGTTGGCCAACCTGGCTGGCACACTTTGCAGCTGGACAGCTTAAAAAATGCCGACCTTGTCATCATCGTAACTCGCGCAGGGCTTTAGCCCCCTGCGCGAGTTCTTACTCCGCCTCTGTACTACCTTCAAGATCAAGGCGTAGAGGTGATGTGACCCGTTCGAAACTTAGTGAGCATTTGAGAATACCCTTAGATATGGGGTAAGGTGTGCAATCTGCCCCTATATCTGGGGTAGGAATGAAAGACAGCCACCAGTATTTGAACGGTCATCAGGTGATATACTTTATCCATCCCGTTGCTCCGGCAGGTGGCCCGCAAGCGGGCGGTGGGGGCGGGAGATGCGCATTCGGGCCTTGGCCGCGATGGGGTCGTTGAGCGGACGCTGGTGCATGAGGCCCGCCGACTGGAAGCTCGGAGCTAAACCTCCGAGCTACAAATGGGAAGCCCTACGGGCTGGCGACGTGAGCCCCGCAGGGGCTTTGTACGCGTAGCCCGAGGGTTTCAGCCTCGGGCCCACCTGTCAGCGCCTGGCGAGCATCGTGCTGGCCCCACCGTCGTTTTTCTATCCCCGGCATGCTAACATCGGCGTGCAGGTGGACGGACTCCCGCCCGCGGTTCTAGCCCGCGATTTCAGATATGGCGGCGGCTCGGGCCTCGGACGGAGGCCGGGAAACGCCGCCCGCCCCTGACGCTCATCGTTGGGCGCATTATGGTTAAGGTATTCAAGTCATGGCAGTCGAAAGCACCCCTTCGAGAACCAAGAATGTGTCAGTACTCGCGGTTGTCTGCGTTTGCTTCGGTTTCCTAATAATCGCGACCACAGCGCTTCAGTGGATTCTTGTCGAATTTCTCACACCATTCTTAATGGCCCCCATAATGCTGTTCCTATGGGCAGGCTTTGCGGGATTGACTCTTGCGAGCATAGTGTATTTGGTTGCTCAGTCCAGGAAGAATCTAAGAAGAGCGGTTTTGCCCCTCTTGATAAACGGTGTCACATTCTTGATATTATGGTGGGTGCCATTCACTACCATTTGGCTAGACCTTGAGTTCAGGCTGAATTACCAAGCATACAATGAGGTTGTCAGGATGGTTGAAGAGGGGCGCATTAAGCCAAATGACATCGGCCTCGCCAAACTTCCGCCAGAGTATCGTCATATTTCAAGAGGGGGAGCGATAATGGTCGAAAGAGACGACGGAGTCACAAGTGTCTTTTTCTTTACCTTCCGCGGTGTGCTGGACAATTTCTCGGGTTATATGTATCGTTCAAACGATACTCCTCCCCCTCAGTATCTTATGGGTGGCGACTGGGTTCAGATTGAAAGGAAACAACCTTATTGGTTCTTCTGTGCGTCTCGGTGAGAAAGGTCAAGCCAATGTGTCTACCCAGCGCGTGAAGCCTATGCTATCAAACCCCATCTTACTGCAGCGAGCGATGGTCGGGGGCACGCGCGGGGGTTCCTCTGCCGGCGAGGCCAAGGGCCTTACGCAAAGGCGGGCTTGGGTGCTAAACTGGAAGCAGTGCAAAGGTAGGTCGCTCATTTCCCCACCCGCGCGGCGGTCGGCGAGTAGTGCGTTCCGGTGGCCGGGCGGCGATAGGTTGGCTCTGATTTTTGGCGGTGTAGTCTTTTTTTGCCGTGGCTACGGGCTGTGGGCTGCGCCTAACCCCGCGTTCAGCGGACGCGGCTGGGCCGCGCGCGAACGTCGGGGGAAAATTCGGACCAAGGCCATGCGCCCACAAAGGCCGTTGGACGGCGACGCCGCGTGGCTGAGGCAATCGTTAGGTTTCAGTCTTCTGGGGTGAAACCGGTTATAATCATGGTGGGGAATAAAGGAAAAAGAGTTGGAGCGAAGCAAATGGAGAAACACATGATGGAACGAGATACAGTGATAGATGGAAGTGAATTACTGAAACGGGTGAAGGAGGCCGTGCTGGAGTTGGCTCCGGAAGCGGAAGTGATCCTTTACGGCTCCCGTGCCAGGGGAACGGCGCGTAGAGACTCCGACTGGGATTTCCTCATCCTATTGCCTGGCCCGGTGAGCAAGGAACTTGAAATGACAATCAAGGATCGCTTGTACGATATTGAGTTAGAAACGGATACCGTGTTGACCAGCATTATTCGGAGCAAGCAAGAGTGGCTGTCAAAGCGATATGAGGTGGTACCGTTACGCCGGGAAGTAGAGAAAGATGGGATAGCGGTATGAGAGAGAAAGAACTTCGGGAATTGATAAATTACCGTATGCAGAGGGCTATGGAGACGTTAGAGGAAGCGCGGGTGATGGCCGGCATGGAGCATTGGAATGCGTGTGCGAATCGGCTTTATTACGCTGCGTTTTATGCGGTATCGGCGTTACTTGTCAAGGATGGGTTGAGCGCCAACAAGCACAGTGGCATCAAAGCGTTGTTCAATCGGCATTATGTCAAAGTGGGGAGAGTGTCGAATGAGAAGGGGCGTCTTTACAATCGTTTGTTTGATTTGCGGCAAGAGGGGGATTATTTGGACTTTGTGTCGCTGAGCAAAGAGGAAGTTGCCCCCCTTGTGGAGGCTACCGCGGATTTTATCGAGAGCATTCGCTTGCTGTTAGAAGCCGAGTCGTGAAATCTAACCGAGCATGCAGCGGACGCGGCTGCGCCGCGCGCGAACGTGGGCGGAAATTCGGCCTGAAATCATGCGCCTACAATGGCCGTGGACGGCGCCGCCGTGCCGCTGACGCCCTCGTTAGGAGCGCCGGTAGTAGCCCTGGCTTTGACTTTTGGTGGGGTACTAAGGGAGGCAAAGCCGGCGTCTCAAGCATTTCAGTCGCCTATTGAGACACCAACACAACCTCCTTATCCACCACCTGGAATTCCTACCCCACCACAGCCTGGGACCCCTACAACGGTACTGCGCCACGGAAGTTAGCCACCAATGCAAACTGGGGAAAATGGTCCAAAGGAGGGCAGTGGATTGCCTATGGTTCATTGACAGGACCAACGACTCAGGAAGTGTACACCATGTGGAGTGACGGTTCAAGCGTGCTGAAAGTTGCTGATGCAGATCGGGCTCCTGTTGACTGGCTACCAAGAAACGAGATCGCTTATGTGCATCATGGTCAGCTATGGGTAGCGGGCCCTCGGCGAGAGAACCATAGAGCCATTCTTCCTACCCTGGGCCTACACGCAAGCCGAGATGACACCTTTCTGTTGTCTCCTGCCGGACTACATCTTGCTTACCCACGCCGGTCGACACTCCTTCTGGTCAAGATAGGCACAGCTCAGCCTATCGAAGTCACTAACATGCTCATCTCTAACCATGGATATCGCCCCGACTTGGCATGGTCACGCGATGGCCGCTGGCTCGTTTATATTGAGCGTAGCGGTCCGGTCGAGCAACTTCGAGTGGTTAATACTGATAGTATGCATCCAAGCACGGTATATGCCGCAGAGGGTTTACATTTGAGGCAGCTATCTTGGATCCCCAGTAGCCAGGTTATCATCTTCTTCGCGTATCCCCGTGGAGCAGAAACCTTCGACTGTTGTGCCAAAGTATTCGCTATTAACGCTGACGGCACGGGGTTAAATGACCTGACCGGAGATCGAACCCCTCGGCAGTATCCGGAGATTTCCCCTGATGGCACCAAAATCGCCTTCTTCCAAGCCGGGAATCTGTGGGTAGGCTTCCTAAACACCGGACGATAGGAGGGATTTATGAGCACGTATCGCACGTACACCGACGAAGAGGCCCGGGCGCGCGCGGCGCGCGAGTTGCCCGGTTGGCGCGTGGAGGACGGCTACCTGACGCGCGTCTACACCACGCGCAACTGGCGGCTCAGCCTCATGGTGGCCAACGCCATCGGGTTCCTCGCCGAAGCAGCGTGGCACCACCCCGACCTTATCGTGACCTACCCGCGAGTCGTGGTGCGCCTGCGCACCCACGAAGCAAATGCCATCACCGAGAAGGACTTTGCGTTGGCCCACCGAATCGAGGACACGATGACGTGGCGCCCTGAGACCGAGGGCCCCTTGGGGCCCCTGCCGGAACCCTGGGTTGAATGAGCCATGTGCGTGCCCCTCGCATATCAACGACCGGGTAGACTTCAGGCCATTGCCGAGGCCCTGTTTTCGACGGTGGTGTGGGCTTCTTCCTTCATTTTCGTGAAGGAAGGGTTGCACTACATGGGGCCCTTGACCATCTCGGGGGTGCGTTATTTGCTGGCATTTTTCATGCTCGCGCCCCTGTTGATGCGCGATGCGACCTGGCGGCGAATTTCACGGCGTGAGTGGTACTACCTGGTGGCTATTGGACTCACGGCCTATGCCATAGGCAGCGGGATGCTTTACTGGGGCCTGAAGTACCTGTCGGTGACGACGAGTGCCTTCCTTTCCGCGCTGACCCCCTTGCCCGTACTGGTTGTCGGGATTATCTGGCTGCGGGAGTACCCTACGGGCATACAGGTTGTTGGGGTCATCGTCAGCCTGCTGGGGGTCTGGCTCTTCTTCGGGCTGGAACCCCTGGATCTTTCGTGGGTGGGCGTGGCACTGACGTTGGTGAGCATGGTCGGGTACACGGCCTTTGCTCTACTGGGTCGCGCCGTCGCGCGGGAGGCCAGGGTCAATACCCTGGTGCTCACGACCATACCTCTGGGGATAGGGGGCGCGTTGCTTACCCTTGTCGGTTTGAGCATCGAGCCCGCGCCCGTGCTGACGACGGCCAGCATTGCCATTCTGGCCTGGCTCTCGATTGTCAATTCGGCGCTGGCGTATTTCACGTACAACCACGCGCTCCAAACCCTGACCGCCCTGGAGATGAACGTCATGTTCAATCTGATCACGCCCCTGGCCGCGGTCATGTCGGCCCTTTGGTTTGGTGAACGCTTGAACGCCTGGCAAGTGGCCGGCATCCTGATCACCACGGTGGGCATTGTCATGGTACAGATGCGGACAAACGGGCGGGGATAACCCGCGGGGAGAGGTCCATGAACGACACCAACAAACCGCACGTCATCATCTACACCGACGGCGCGTGCAGCGGCAACCCCGGCCCCGGGGGGTGGGCCGCGCTGTTGCGCTACGGCCGACACGAGAAACTGATCTCCGGCGCAGCAAGCCGCACGACCAACAACCGCATGGAATTGCGGGCGGCAGTGGAGGCACTGCGCGCGCTGAAGCGCCCGTGCAGGGTCGACTTCTTCACCGACTCCCAATACCTGCGCCGGGGCATCACCGAGTGGCTGCCCCGGTGGCAAGCGCGCGGGTGGCGCACAAAGAGCAAGAAGCGGGTCAAGAATCAGGATTTGTGGAAGGCTCTTTGGGAAGAAACGCAGAAGCACGAGATCACGTGGCACTGGGTGGAGGGACACGCGGGCCAGGCCGAGAACGAGCGCGTGGATAGGGCCGCGCGTCAGGCGATGCGCGAGCGCGCCGCGACCTCGCCCCCCGACCTGGACACGCCCGAGGAGCCCACGTTGTTACCGTAAGGTGACCAACATGCCGGCCCTTCTGGTCGTCAAGTAATCCCCTAAAATCTCAAGGAGAAAGTCGCCATGCCCTTTGCGCTGGTCACGGGTGCCACTGGCCTTGTAGGGGCCAACGTTGTCGAAGCATTGAACCACGCCGGGTGGCGGGTGCGCATTCTACGCCGCCCGACTTCGCGCATGGACGCGCTGAACGACCTGGTGTACGAGGAAGCCATCGGCGACATTTTGGACACGCCCAGCCTCGTGGACGCAATGCAGGGCATCGACGTTGTGTTCCACGTTGCGGGCGCGGCCGACTACTGGCGGAAAGGCGTTGACCACTTGTACCGCATCAACGTCGACGGCACGCGCATGGTCGTCCAGGCCGCGCTGAAGGCGGGCGTGGGTCGGCTGGTGCACACCAGTTCCGTCAGTGCTGTGGGCCCTGCCCCTGATCCCGACCACCCGGTGGACGAACATCACGAGTACACATTGCCCCCCCACGCCTTCCCCTACGCGCACAGCAAACTCATGGCCGAGCGGGAGGTGCTCAAGGGGGTGGAACAGGGGCTCGATGCAGTGATCGTCAACCCCAGCATTGTCATCGGCCCGCGCGACGTGTACCTAACCACAGGGAGCTTGTTTGAGAACATGTGCCGTGGGCTGCCCGTTGTGCCGCGAGGGGGTTCGGGGGTGGTGGACGCGCGCGATGTGGCCCTCGGGCACGTTGCCGCAGCCGAGCGCGGTCGAACCGGTCAGCGTTACATCCTCAGCGCCGAGAACTTGAGCCACATGGAACTGGCGCGCCTGATTGCCGAGGAGATGGAGGTGCGTCCTCCCCTGCTGGAATTGCCCCGGCCGGTCGTGTACGGGGTTTCCTACCTTTTTGACCTGGGCCGCGCGCTGCGGCTGCCCCTGCCCGCGGATGGGCGCACCATCCGTTTGAGCACTTACTGGTTTTTTGTGAAAAATACCCGTTCCCTGGCAGAATTAGGTATGATGTACCGTCCCATTCAGGATAGCATACACGACGCTCTGGTGTGGCTGGAAGGAGAACGTGCATGAGCAGGGAAAAGATAACCGCGACAGCCGTGCCCATCGAATTCCACCCCAACCCTCCCCGTCATGACTGGCATCGTCCCCACCTCACACCGGGACGCCGACCGGATTGGCTGCGGGTGAAGGCGCCCGCGAGCCCCAACTACGTGCGGCTGAAACGCCTCATGCGCGGGCATCACCTGCACACCGTGTGCGAGGAGGCCCTGTGTCCCAACATCGGTGAGTGCTGGGGACGCGGGACGGCCACCTTCCTCCTCTTGGGCGATGTGTGTACCCGCTCCTGTGGCTTTTGCAAGATCACGACCGGGCGCCCCAACGGCGTGGATTGGGACGAGCCGCGGCGGGTAGCGGAGACGGTGGAGATGATGGGCCTGCGCCACGCGGTGCTCACATCGGTCAATCGTGACGATTTGCCCGATGGGGGCGCGACCATCTTCGCCATGACCATCAAGGAGATTCGCCGACGACTGCCCCACTGCACGGTCGAGGTGCTCATTCCCGACTTCCAGGGTGACCGGGAGGCGTTGAAAATCGTCATGGACGCGCGCCCCGATATTCTGGGGCACAACGTGGAAACCGTGCCCCGCCTGTACCGCCGTGTGCGTCCCCAGGCCAAGTACGAGCGCTCCCTGAACGTCCTGCGTTGGGCCAAGGAGATTGTGCCCGACGCCATCACCAAGACGGGCATCATGGTTGGGCTGGGCGAACGGTGGGAGGAAATATTGCAGGTGATGGACGACCTGCGCGCGGTGGATTGCGACATCCTCACCATTGGTCAGTACCTCCAGCCGAGCCGCTATCACCTCCCCATTGAGCGTTATTACACCCCCGACGAGTTCGAGCGCCTGCGCGAGGAGGGCCTGGCTCGCGGTTTCAAGTGGGTGGAGTCCGGGCCGTTGGTACGATCGTCCTATCACGCGGACGAGCAAGTGCACTTACAATGACCTTGTGGAATAAACGTGTATGGGAGAGCGATTATTCACCCCTTTGTTACTTCAGTGAGGATAGGTCATGCAACGGCCAAAGCCAATTGCTCGGTGGCCCAGGCGGGACTTCCCCGCCCCCCGCAGCGCGTGGCGACTGATCTTGGGAACGCTTGTTGCCCTTGTGGGGGGCGTGATCGTGGGAGGGGGGCTGTTGGCGGGAGTGGCAGCCGTCTTTCTCCGCTTTCCTGAGTACGCGGCCTTACCTAATTGGACGACACGGCACTCCCTGGTAGAGGTGATGAGGCTCATCCTGAAGGAACCCTTGGGGTGGCTGATTGCAGCCCTGGCCCTCGTTGTGGGCGCACTCATTTTTACCAGCGTCGCCCTGCCAACGGACGGCATTGTCTTGTTACCTGATAAAGTTGTGATGCACCAGGGCGTGGCAGAAAAGTCCGCCCGCTACTGGGAGATCGACCGTATCTGGCTCAAGCGCGATCCTTCCGGAAAGCGCTGGGTTGTGCTGGAAGGGGCGTTTCTTGCCCCGTTGTTATTGCCCCTGCACGAAGAGGACCGCCTATCCCGCTCGACTTCCCAAGCCCTCCCTCACATTCTGCAACGGATCCCCACCTGGACGCGCGTGTCCCCCGACGTCAAACGCTTGGTGGAGGAGCGGACAAGGTAGGGCTATTCCTCGTACACCCGCCGCCAAAAGTTCGGGTCGAACAGGGTTGTCCGAAAGATGGTTTCCAAACCCGGATCCTGCACCCGCAGCCCCCGACGGTCTTGCCAGTACGCGACCAGGCCTTCGGCAAAGTAACGGCGAGGGTCCGCGCGCGCGGCCTCACTCTCCGCGTAGCCCAGTTGGAACTGCTTGTAGATTCGCTGCCCTACCTCCCGCCACGCAGGTAAATAGCCTCCCTCTTCCGAGAGCCACTTCCCTTCGGGTATCCCATCACAACCCAGCAAGTGGTCAAACAGGTGGGCAATGTAGATGAGCGGATGCTCCCCCTGCCCCACCAAACTGCTGAGGGGGATGAAGGCCACCGCAGCCAGACGACGCCGCCCTTCCACAACTTCTCCGGGCTCGTACCCTGCCTGTCCTTCGGTAATCACTACATGCCCCACCGGATGATCCAGCCAGAAACTCAGAAGGGGGTCGGGGAAGAGGCCAAAGAAACGGACGAGCGTACTGACCGGCGCCCAGGGGTGGGGGAAGTGGCGCGCGATGGCCGCGGGCACGCGCGCCAGCGCGTGCTTACGCACGTGGATTTTCCGAACCTGTAAATTTTTCAGAATGGCAGCGCGCTGTTCAGGATTATGCATGTATTCATGGTAAAATAGCCGCACGAGCGAGGGCAAGTTTGCCCGGCACAACGTTTGTCCGCACGTTTGAGGGAGCACCTTCGGTGTATTTCCTGTACACGTTCACGCATCTGCACGCCTGTAGGAGGAGAACACCACCATGTCCAAACTCTGGGGAGGCCGTTTCGAGGGACAAACCGACCCACTCATGGAACGCTTCAATGCATCCATCGGCTTCGACATCGCCCTGTGGGAGGCGGACATTCGCGGGAGCATTGCCTACGCCCGTGCGCTCCATCAGGCCGGTATCCTGACCAAGGAGGAACAGGACGCCATCATCGTCGGCTTGGAGCGCATCTGGGGCGAGTTCGCGGAGGGGCGCTTCGAAGTCAAGGCCACAGACGAGGATATCCACACCGCGGTGGAGCGGCGGCTGCACGAACTCATCGGGCCGGTGGCGGGCAAACTCCACACCGGACGCTCCCGCAACGACCAGGTGGTGACCGACGTGCGGCTTTACATGCTCGACCACATGGAAACGTTGGCCGATGGGCTCAGCGGGTTGCAGGAGACGATTGTGCGCGCGGCGGAGTCGTGCTTGGACGTGATCATGCCCGGCTATACCCACCTGCAGCGCGCGCAACCCGTCCGCTTCAGTCACTGGTTGATGAGTTACTTCTGGCAATTCCAGCGGGATTGGGAGCGCCTCAACGACCTGTGGCGACGGGTGGACATTTGCCCGCTCGGTTCGGCAGCCTTTGCGGGAACGGCCATCCCCATCGACCGAAAGGCGCTCGCCGAGGACTTGGGTTTTAGCGAGGTGGCTCAGAACAGCATCGACGCGGTCAGCGACCGGGATTTTATCCTGGAGTTTCTCGCCTGGGGTGCGATTCTGGGCGTGCACTTGAGCCGCCTGGCCGAGGACCTCATCATCTGGTCGACGAACGAGTTCGGCTTTGTGACCATCGCGGATGCCTACAGTACGGGTTCCAGCATTATGCCGCAGAAACGCAATCCCGACGCGCTGGAACTCCTGCGGGCCAAGGCCGGACGCTTAAGCGCGAACTTTGCTCGTCTCCTGACCACGACGAAAGGACTTCCCAGCACGTACAACAAGGACTTGCAGGAGGACAAGGAGCCTCTGTTCGACACGGTGAACACGCTGGAACTCGCCCTGCCCATTGCCACAGGGGTTATCCGCACCCTGCGCATTGATCCCGACCGCATGCGCGCGGCCATCACGCCCGACATGCTGGCAACCGACCTGGCGTATTACCTGGTGGACAAGGGCGTGCCTTTCCGTGAGGCCCACCACGTTGTGGGGCAGGTGGTGCGGCGGGCCGAGGAGATAGGCGTGCCCATTTCCCAGTTGCCGCTTGCGGAGTTGCAGGCCATTTCCGGCTATTTCGAGGCGGATGTGGCCGATGTGTGGGATGTGGAAGCGGCGGTCGAGCGGCGTCGCGCCATCGGAGGGACCGCGCGCGAGGCTGTTCAAGCCCAGATCGAGACGGCAAAGCAAATCCTACACCTGGAGGAGTAAAGGCACGTGCCCTCGTGTCCCATACATGGACAGAAGTCACTCGCCTTTGGACGTAAGGGCGACAGACGATGGACGATAGACGATGCGATGGATGGCGATTTAGAACCATCGTCCATCGTCCAGGGTCCATCGTCGACTTATTGCCCATCGGAGTTTCCTTATGTCCTCGTAACTTAAATGGGCACAAACCTGGCCTGGCGGTTCTCGAACACGGCAATGCGTTCGAATCCGGCTGCTTTGACCAGTTCGACCATGTCCTGGAGCGCGTAGCCCACGTGCTCCAATTCGTGCGCGTCCGATCCCAGCGTGACAATATCCCCGCCCAATTCCCGATACCAGCGGAGAATGGGGAGCGAGGGAGAGGGTTCATTCACCGGCCGACGCAGGGTGCTCGTATTGACCTCCAGCCCAATCCCCACCTCCACACATGCCTTCAGCACCTCGCGGATGATCTCCTCGTGCTCGTGGGGGTCGAAGGGGCCGTACACGTCGTAGCCGTAGCGCTTGACCACGTCGAAATGGCCGACGACGTCGAAGCCGCCCACGCGCACCATGACCAGCAGCTCCTCGAAGTAGCGCTGGTACGCCTCGTGCTTGCTGCGCTTTTCGAAGTACTCACGCGAGAGCACGAGTTCGTCCCGCACCCAGTGCAGGGAGCCGATGATGAAGTCGAAGGGGTACTCGTCCATGAGAAGTTCGGTCTCGTAGGGGAAGAGGTGGGATTCGCCCATCTCCGCGCCGGCGCGAATCGTCAACCGGTCACCGTAGATTGCCCGACACCGTTCGATCTCCTGGAAATACGCGTCGGGCTTAAAATAGTAGGAACAGAAGTCGCCCGGGGTAAAGTCGGCATGTTCGGTGAAGCAAATCTCCGGAATGCCCAGAGCAATGGCCCGCTCACACATTTCGGCCATGCTGGGCTTGGCATCCGCGGAAAAGTTCGTGTGGATATGGTAATCCTGGGGAATCATAGGGCCTCCCACGTACGGGTGTTTTCGGGCAGAGCGGCTGAGGCCGCTCCACCCGAAAACATTATACATGAATCGCGTGACCGCTCCAGGCGTGCGCGGCTTCCATGAGCACTTCGGAGAGGGTGGGGTGGGCGTGGACGTTGCGCGCGATTTCCTCGGGTGTCAGTTCCCACGCCCGCGCCAGCGTCAACTCGGGCAGCAACTCGGTCACCTCCGGCCCGATCATGTGCGCGCCCAGGATTTCTCCGTACTTGGCGTCGGCCACGATCTTGACGAAGCCGACACTCTCGCCCAGGCCCAGGGCCTTGCCGTTGGCCTGGAAGGGGAACTTGCCCACGCGCACCTCGTAGCCCCGCTCGCGCGCTTGCCTCTCCGTCAGCCCGAAGGAGGCCACCTGGGGCTGACAGTAGGTCGCGCGCGGCATCATCTCGTACTCCAATTCCACTGTCTCCACGCCCGCGATGGTCTCAGCGGCCACAATGCCCTGCGCGGAGGCCACGTGCGCCAGCAGTGTCTTGCCCGTCACGTCGCCGATGGCGTACACGCCGGGCACGTTGGTGCGCATCCTCGCGTCCACCTGGATGAAGCCCTTCTCCAAGCGCACGCCCAGGGCCTCCAGGCCCAGGTTCTCGGTGTTCGGGCGCACGCCCACGGCCATGAGCACCTGCTCGGCCTCGAGCACTTCTTCCTTGCCCTCCGCGCTCACCGTGACCTTTACACCCGTGTCGGT